>NZ_CP115667.1:1200000-1500000 GCF_027921445.1 Peptoniphilus equinus | reverse complement strand
AACTTTTGTAGAAGAAAAAGAACGCATGCAACAATTCGAAACGACGAGTCGCTATTTCTTCAAAGCAAACGGTGAGGCATATAAAGAGAATGAAGTATTAAAACAGGAAGATCTGGCCAAAACCCTTGAGCGTATTGCGAAGTACGGGCCGTCAGATTTTTATCGCGGCGAGACGGCAAAACTGATCGTCAAAGACATGGAAAAACATGGCGGGCTGATCACAGCTGAAGATCTGGCCGATTATAAGACGGTCTGGAGAGAACCGGTCAAAGGTACGTACCGTGGCTATGATATCATCTCAATGAGTCCGCCGTCCTCCGGAGGCACGCACATCATTGAAATTTTAAACATCATGGAAAATGCCGATGTGAAAAATATGGGTGCACTTTCTTCCGAGACCATTCATCTCATGGCGGAAGCGGAACGTCAAGCGTATGCAGATCGTGCCGAGTACATGGGCGATCCTGCCTTTGTCAAAGTACCGGTCAATGAATTGATCGATAAAGCGTATGCGAAAAAAATCTATCAACGCATCGTGGACAACAAGGACAAAGCGATCCCAAGCTCTGAAGTCAAAGCGGGATTGGAACTTCCTTACGAATCCGATCAAACGACACACTACTCCGTCATTGACTCCAAAGGCAATGCCGTATCGGTGACTTACACGATCAACTGGACCTTCGGTTCAGGTGCTGCGGTCGACGGCGCGGGGTTCCTGTTAAATGATGAGATGGACGACTTCTCCGTAAAACCCGGCGTAGCCAATATTTACGGGGCAGTGGGCGGCGACGCCAATGCCATCGAAGGCGGCAAGCGTCCGCTCTCGTCCATGTCGCCGACGATAATCTTAAAAGACGGTGAACTGTACATGGTAGTGGGAAGTCCCGGCGGAACACGTATTATCACCACGGTACTCCAAGTCATATCCAATGTCATTGACCACGAGATGACTTTATCGGAAGCCGTTGCAGCACCGAGATTCCATATGCAGTGGCAACCGGATGTGATTCGTGTCGAAAAAGACACCTTGGTCAAAGATGTTGAGAAAAATTTGGAAGCCATGGGTTATAAGATTTCCAAAGAACCGGTAATGGGCGATGTCAACGCTATTCTCCGTGACCTGGATACAGGTGCGTTCTATGGGGCTAAAGATCCGAGAACGGAATTCTAACCTATACTACCTATACTATAGAAAGAAGCGGCCTTTAGGGTCGCTCTTTTTATAGAGGCATTGAAGGGTTATCCCTACAAGCCGGCACAAAGTTTATGCTGTAAGCTTGCAATTGTTGACGGGAAATGATAATATAATTAATTGCAAAAATATAAAGAATGGATAAGTGTTCTCTAAATTAGGACGCCGAATAAATCTAAGAGGTGATTAGTCATTGGCACATCCTGTTAAGTATGGGAAAAGAGAAAGAATGAGTTTTTCTCGAATTGCCGAGGTACAAAGCTTGCCAAATCTTCTCGAAGTGCAGACGAGCTCATTTGATTGGTTAATCAAAGAGGGCTTACGAGAAGTGTTTGATGAAGTATCTCCAATCGAGGACTACTCAGGGAACTTAATTTTGGAATTCGTGGACTACTACGTTTCCGACGACAAGAAATACTCCATTGATGAATCTAAAGAGCGAGACACCAACTATGCCGCACCGCTCAAGGTGAAGGTTCGACTCATCAACACCGAAACCGGTGAAGTGAAAGAACAGGAAGTGTTTATGGGCGATCTTCCGCTCATGACACCGACAGGCACATTTATCATCAACGGTTCCGAGCGGGTTGTCGTCTCTCAGCTCGTGCGCAGTCCCGGCAGCTATTATAAGGAAGAAACGGACAAGACCGGCAAAAAACTTTACTCCGCAACGGTGATTCCAAACCGTGGGGCATGGCTGGAGTATGAAACCGACGCACAAGGTGTTATCAACGTACGCATTGATCGGACGCGGAAAATTCCGGTGACGATTTTACTTCGGGCTATCGGCGTGGAATCCAACTTGGAAATCACCGACGTGTTAGGCGAAAGTGAGGCCCTGATCAAAACTTTTGAAAAGGATCCGACTTCCAGTAAAACGGAAGCCCTCATTGAAATCTACAAAAAGCTCCGTCCGGGCGAGCCGCCTACCATTGAATCGGCTCAGTCGCTGTTTGAAAATATGTTTTTCGACAACCGACGTTACGATTTAGCTCACGTTGGACGCTATAAGTTCAATAAAAAACTGGGCATCTCCAAGCGTATCGTGGGGCACTATGCCAGCGATGATGTCATTCATCCGGAAACTGGCGAGCTCATTGCAAGTAAGGGCGATCGTTTCACGAAAACCATGGCAGGAGCGGTGGAACGGGCAGGGATTAACAAGCTCATCATCACTGTTAAGAGCATTCGCGAAGATGAACCGGATCGAGATGTCATTGTCATCGGCAACAACTTTGCCTATGCCGATGATTTTGAACTCGATTTTGATCTGCGTGAGCTTGGCTTTAGAGAAAAGATTTACTATCCGCTGTTTAAAGAAATCGTCGATGCCTTTGAGGGCGACGAAGACGCTTTAAAAGCGGAACTCAAGAAAAATTACCGACGACTCAGTCCGAAACATATAACTATTGATGACATTGTAGCTTCAGTGAACTATGAATTCGGTCTGATGAAAGGCGTTGGCGTGGTGGATGATATTGACCACCTTGGCAACCGCCGCATTCGCAGTGTCGGAGAACTGTTACAAAATCAATTCCGCATCGGGGTCTCCCGCATGGAACGTGTGATTCGGGAACGGATGACTGTCCAAGATGTAGATGCCACGACACCGCAGTCGCTGATCAACATTCGTCCTGTGACTGCAGCCATTAAGGAATTTTTCGGTTCTTCACAACTTTCTCAATTTATGGACCAAAACAACCCTCTATCAGAATTAACCCACAAAAGAAGGCTTTCTGCACTAGGACCTGGTGGGTTGAGTAGAGATAGAGCCGGTTTCGAAGTGCGTGACGTCCATAATTCCCATTACGGCAGAATGTGTCCGATTGAGACACCGGAAGGTCCGAACATTGGACTGATCACCTCGCTAACGACCTATGCTCGTATTAACGAGTACGGTTTTTTGGAAACGCCATACCGCAAAGTGGTGGATGGTGTCGTTACCGACACCATTGAATACATCACTGCTGATGTGGAGTACGAACAAATCATTGCGCAATCTAATGAAATTCTTGATGAAAACGGTGCGTTTGTCAACGAACGTGTGGTGGCCCGTGGTTATGAAGGGGTCGTGGATATCTTCGATTCCAAGGCAGTCACTTACATGGACGTCTCACCGCAACAAATCGTTGCTGTAGGGACATCGATGATTCCGTTTTTGGAAAATGACGATGCCAACCGTGCTCTCATGGGGGCGAACATGCAGCGTCAAGCTGTGCCGCTATTGACTACGGAAGCACCAATTATTGGTACGGGCATTGAGTACCGCGCTGCGAAAGACTCCGGCGTTGCTATTGTGTGCGGCGTGGACGGCACCATTGCCAAAGTCGATGCAAGACACATTACTGTCAAGGCGGACAGCGACGGGTCAAAGACGACTTATCATCTCCATAAATTTGTCGGTGCGAACCAAGGTACCACGATCAACCAGCGTCCTATTGTGAAGGTAGGTCAAAAAGTCCAAGCCGGTGAAATTATAGCCGACGGACCGTCTACTGATATGGGAGAAATGGCCCTTGGCAAAAATATTCTCATTGCCTTCATGAACTGGGAAGGCTACAACTATGAAGACGCCATGCTGGTCAATAAAGATCTGATTATTGACGATACGTTAACGTCTCTGCACATTGAAGAGTATGAATCTGAAGCGCGTGATACTAAGCTCGGGCCTGAAGAAATCACCCGAGATATTCCAAATGTTGGCGATGATATGCTCAAGGATTTGGACGAACGCGGTGTCATTCGAATCGGTGCCGAAGTTAAGCCGGGCACGATTCTCGTAGGGAAAGTCACACCGAAAGGTGAGACGGAACTGTCTGCGGAAGAACGCCTCTTGCGTGCCATCTTCGGTGAAAAGGCTCGGGAAGTACGTGACACCTCGCTGCGTTTGCCTCACGGTGAACAAGGCATCGTCGTTGATGTTAAGACGTTTACACGAGCCGGCGGTGATGAACTGCAACCGGGTGTCAATGAAATGGTGCGTGTCTTTATCGCTACCAAACGCAAGATTCAAGTTGGGGACAAAATGTGCGGTCGCCATGGTAATAAGGGGGTCATCTCCCGAGTTATGCCGGCAGAAGATATGCCATATATGCCGGACGGCACGCCAATCCAAATTGTTTTGAATCCTCTCGGGGTTCCGTCACGTATGAACTTGGGACAGGTTCTGGAAGTTCACCTTGGACTTGCTGCCAAGAAACTGGGATGGCACGTAGCCACACCGGTCTTTGACGGTGCCAATGAAGCGGATATTCAGGAAGCGCTTGAGATGGCCGGCTACCCGACTGACGGTAAGATTCAGCTTCGTGACGGTCGAACCGGTGAAGAATTTGACCATCCCGTCACAGTGGGCTATATGTATATGCTCAAACTTCACCATTTGGTTGATGAAAAGATTCACGCGCGTTCTACCGGACCGTACTCTTTGGTCACGCAACAACCGCTCGGCGGAAAAGCTCAGTTTGGTGGACAACGCTTTGGAGAGATGGAAGTGTGGGCTCTTGAAGCTTACGGGGCGTCCTATACGCTTCAGGAAATGCTCACCGTTAAGAGTGATGACATTGTCGGTCGTGTCAAGACCTATGAAGCCATTGTCAAAGGTGAAAACATTCCGGAACCGGGTGTGCCGGAATCCTTTAAGGTGCTGATTAAGGAACTTCAAGCGCTCGCCCTTGAGATCACCGTGCTGGATGAAAACGGCAGTGAAGTGGATCTGAAAGTAGACGATGAAGACTTGGATAAAATCGACAATGTGTCCAAAGACAAGGAAGACATGAAAGACCTCATTGAAAGTGCACCGGGCACTCAAAGCGGGATCAAGAAAATTTCGGGAGCGTCCATTGAAGAGGGCGATTTTGAAGATGATAGCGACTTTGACGAGGATGAGGACGACATGGACGGGCACCATGAAGTAGATTTAGACGACCCTGATTTCGATACGGAAGATTAGGATCTCTACAGAAAGGAGACTTTCTTGAGCGAACACGAATTATTTCACTCAATTAAAATAGGTTTAGCTTCTCCGGAAAAGATCAGATCCTGGTCTTATGGGGAGGTCAAAAAACCGGAAACCATTAACTATAGAACACTGAAGCCGGAAAAAGAAGGGCTGTTCTGTGAGAAAATCTTCGGACCTACCAAGGACTGGGAGTGTAGTTGCGGTAAGTACAAACGGGTGCGCTATAAGGGCGTAGTCTGTGAAAAGTGCGGTGTGGAAGTCACCAAGGCCAAGGTCAGAAGAGAGCGCATGGGTCACATCGAGCTGGCGGCGCCGGTCTCTCACATCTGGTATTTCAAAGGCATTCCGTCTCGAATGGGTCTTGTTTTAGATATGAGCCCGAGAGAACTGGAAAAAGTTCTCTACTTTGCCGCCTACATTGTCATCAAAGTGGACGATAAAGACTGCGGTCTCTATGAAAAGCAACTGCTTACTGAAATTGAATACCGGGAGTACAAAGCTCAGTACGGTGACGGCTTTACGGCAAAGATGGGCGCCGAAGCCATTCGTGAGCTCCTTGAGGCCATTGATCTGAAGCGAGAGAGCGAACTGCTCAGTGCAGAACTCGAAACGGCCAAGGGACAAAAGAAGGTTCGCGTATCCCGTCGTCTGGAAGTCATCGAAGCCTTCCTGCAATCGGAAAACCGTCCGGAATGGATGATTCTTGAAGCCATTCCTGTTATTCCGCCGGACATTCGTCCTATGGTGCAGCTGGACGGCGGACGGTTTGCTACTTCGGACTTAAATGACCTCTATCGACGTATTATCAACAGAAATAACCGTCTGAAAAAGCTTCTGGACATCAATGCGCCGGACATCATCGTGCGCAATGAAAAGCGGATGCTCCAAGAGGCGGTGGATGCACTTATTGACAACGGACGTCGTGGGCGTCCTGTCACAGGACCGGGGAATCGTGCCCTAAAATCTCTCTCTGAAATGCTTAAGGGTAAGCAAGGACGTTTCCGTCAAAACCTTCTTGGCAAGCGTGTCGATTACTCCGGGCGTTCCGTTATCGTTGTCGGACCGGATCTGAAATTCTATCAGTGCGGGTTGCCGAAGATGATGGCGTTGGAACTTTTCAAACCGTTTGTCATGAGAGAGTTGGTCGCAGGGGGCTATGCTCATAATATTAAGAGCGCTAAGCGCATGGTGGAACGCACTACCTCCGAAGTGTGGGATGTCTTGGAAGAAGTTATCAAAGACCATCCTGTTCTCTTGAACCGTGCACCGACCCTGCACCGTTTGGGGATTCAAGCTTTCGAACCTGTCCTTGTAGAGGGTAAGGCGATTAAACTTCATCCACTCTCTTGTACGGCGTATAACGCAGACTTTGACGGGGACCAAATGGCGGTTCACTTACCGCTTTCCACAGAAGCACAAACAGAAGCGCGTCTGCTCATGCTCTCGACCAACAACATCTTAGGTCTTAAAGATGGTAAGCCGATTGCCACGCCGACTCAGGATATGATTCTCGGTTCCTACTATTTGACATTGAATCAGGAAAATCCGCAAAAAGGCGACGGCATGATTTTCCAAGATGAAGATGAAATGATGCAGGCCTACTACACTGGCTTCCTTCACTTGCAAGCTCATGTCGGAGTGCGTCGTTACGCCGGTGAGAATGACCGTTGGGGTAAGATTGTACATTCTACGGTGGGACGGTTCATCATGAATAGCTTCATCCCGCAAGACCTCGGTTTTGTCAATCGGGATATTGATAAATACTCTCTTGAAGTGGATCGGGTTATCGACAAGAAAACCTTGGGCAAGATTATTGAAAAAACATATAAAAAGCACGGTAACATTCGTACTGCCCAGCTTCTGGACGATATCAAAGCCAACGGCTATCACTACTCCACCATTGGTGCGATTTCCATCTCCATGGGTGACGTTGAAGTGCCAGAAGTGAAACCGGAAATTTTGGATCGTGCACAGGCTCAAGTGAACAAATACGAAAAAGCTTTCCGTCGCGGTCTCATTTCGGATGAAGAACGCTATGAAAAAGTTATTGAAATCTGGAACAATGCCACGGACGAACTGACCGATGAAGTTATGGCCGGCTTTGACCGACTCAACAACATCTACATCATGGCCGACTCCGGAGCTCGTGGTTCCAAAAACCAAATTCGTCAGCTGGCCGGGATGCGTGGTCTGATGGCTTCGCCATCAGGGCGGACCATCGAAGTTCCTATCACATCGAACTTCCGTGAAGGTCTGAGCGTACTGGAATTTTATATGTCGGCTCACGGTTCTCGTAAGGGACTTGCAGATACTGCACTGCGTACAGCCGACTCCGGATATCTAACTCGACGTTTGGTGGATGTGGCGCAACAAGTTATCATCAAAGAAGAAGACTGCGGGACGGATGAATATCTGGTAGCCCGTGCCTTTAAAGATGGCAAGGAACTTATTGAAAGCTTAAAAGACCGTATCGAAGGACGTTATGCTTTTGAGGATATTGTACATCCGCAAACCGGCGAGGTTATCGTCAAAGGTAATACTCAAATTTCCGATGATGAAGCCGAAGTCATTGAAGCGGCGGGTATTGAAGAAGTTAAAGTTCGTACCGTGCTCGGCTGTAAAGCCAAGACCGGCGTCTGTGCACACTGCTACGGCAGAAATCTGGCTACCGGCAATAATGTCGATATCGGCGAAGCGGTGGGTGTCATCGCCGCTCAGTCCATCGGTGAACCGGGGACACAGCTTACCATGCGTACTTTCCACACCGGCGGGGTTGCCTCGGCGGCGGACATTACCCAAGGTTTGCCGCGGGTTGAAGAACTCTTCGAAGCGCGTAAACCAAAGGGACTTGCTGTCATTGCGGAAATTGCAGGGACTGTTGAAATTAAAGAAAACAACAGAAAACGCGAAGTTGTTGTCACTGGTGATAACGGAGAAAAGGAAACGTACACCATTGTCTATGGCGCGCGTCTGAAGGTTAAGAATGGTGACCGGGTAGAAAAAGGCCAAGAGCTCACCCAAGGGTCCGTCTATCCCCAAGACCTTCTTCGTGTCATGGGACCGAAGGGCGTTGAAGAATACATCGTCAAGGAAGTTCAACGAGTTTATCGTCTCCAAGGTGTAGACATTAATGATAAACACATTGAAATTATTGTGCGTCAGATGCTGTCCAAAGTTAAAATTGAAGATGCCGGCGACAGTGATTTCTTGCCGGGATCTCTGGTGGATATCGTCGAATTTAAGACGAGAAACAAGGAACTTGAAGAAGAAGGCGCAGTACCGGCAACGGGTAATGTCAACTTGCTCGGGATTACCAAGGCGTCGCTTGCTACGGATTCCTTCTTGTCTGCCGCGTCTTTCCAAGAAACAACCCGTGTACTCACCGACGCCGCAATCAAAGGCAAAGAGGACAAGCTTCACGGCTTGAAAGAAAATATTATTATCGGTCAGTTGATTCCAGCCGGTACCGGTGTGCGACAAAATAAACGCGTGCAGTTGGCTGTGAGCGACAAGCTTAAAGAAAACAAGAAGCTTCTGGAAAATTCAGAGTTTATCTCTGAGAAGGATATTGAGAATGCCACATATTCCGAACCGGAAGATGTAGAACTGATCACAGAATAACTATTGCCGCCTTAAGTGTATCTTGAGGCGGTTTTTTGTTACATCTGACGACTTTTGACGTACAATATAGATACGATGTAAAACAAAAGCTGTATGATTTATGAGGAGGAATATTATGGCAGTTTTAGAAGTCACACTCGTACCTATCGGAACACAGACCACATCTTGCAGCAGCTTTGTAGCGAAGGCGTTTGATGTGGTGAAAGACCGTGAGGATATCAAGGTTCAGCTCAATCCCATGGGCACGGTTTTAGAAGGCGATATCGATGTGCTTTTTGATGCGGTGCGGTGTATGCAGGAAGCGGTTTTTAAAGAAGGTGCCGGACGTGTCTACTCGATTATCAAAGTGGACGACAGACGGGACAAAGTGGCAAGCCTTGAGCAAAAAATACAGTCTGTGCAAGCCAAACTTTAATGGTCACGGCAGAAAGCGTTCAAGATAAGAGGAATTTTCTGTAGATAGTTGACCTTTGGGCATAGTGATGGTATACTGTCTAAGTATTTTAATAACTATTTAAGACTACCTCGGTGGGTAGTCTTATTGTGTGTTAAAATTCAAATATTTCATGGAGGTGAAACATGCCAACTATTAACCAACTTATTCGCAAAGGTAGAAAGCAAATGGAAACTAAGTCGAAGTCACCGGCTCTTGATGTGAACTACGATTCTCTCAGAAAAGTGGAATCTGTGGTAAACTCCCCACAAAAACGTGGTGTCTGTGTCGCAGTTAGAACTGTAACACCTAAGAAGCCAAACTCTGCACTTCGTAAGGTAGCCCGTGTACGTTTAACCAACGGCTACGAAGTTATGGCTTACATTCCGGGAATCGGGCACAACCTGCAAGAACACAGTGTCGTCCTGATCCGCGGAGGAAGAGTTAAAGACCTTCCGGGTGTAAGATATCACATCGTTCGCGGTACTTTGGATACAGCAGGGGTTGATGCACGTCGTCAAGCTCGCTCCAAATATGGTACTAAGCGACCTAAGAACTAAGTTTTAGATTTTTATTGCTTTATATAGATTTTTTGGCTTACGTTAATTCGAGTACCAATGAATCGACTCAAATAGTTAAGGAGGGAAGTTATGCCAAGAAAAGGACACATCCAAAAGAGACAAGTTATGGCTGATCCTATGTATGATGATGTCATTATCACCAAGCTGATCAACAATGTCATGCTTGACGGCAAAAAGGGAACAGCACAGCGTATTGTATACAATGCGTTAGAAAACATTAAAGAATCAACAGGCGAAGATGCTCTTGAAGTATTCTACAAGGCCTTGAACAACGTCATGCCTGTACTTGAAGTTAAGGCTCGCCGCGTCGGTGGTGCGACGTATCAAGTGCCTATGGAAGTTAGACCGGAACGCCGTCAAACCCTAGGTCTTCGTTGGTTGGTTAAATTTGCCCGCGCTCGTGGTGAAAAGACCATGGCGGAACGTCTGGCAAAAGAAATTCTCGACGCTTCAAACAGCCTCGGTGCAAGTGTGAAGAGAAAAGAAGAAATGCATAGAACTGCAGAAGCCAACAAGGCATTTGCACACTATAGATGGTAAGTGAGAGGGAGGAAAAATGGCTCGCGATATACCTTTAAAAGAAGTCCGAAACATAGGTATCATGGCGCATATTGACGCCGGAAAGACGACCACAACAGAACGTATCCTTTACTACACCGGAAAAATCCATAAAATTGGCGAAACCCATGAGGGTGGCGCACAAATGGACTGGATGGAACAAGAACAGGAACGTGGTATTACCATTACATCGGCAGCTACCACAGCTCACTGGAAGGGACACCGACTGAACATTATCGATACTCCGGGACACGTTGACTTTACTGTAGAAGTTGAACGTTCCCTTCGTGTACTTGACGGTGCCGTAGCACTGTTTGATGCGAAGAGCGGTGTAGAACCTCAATCTGAAACTGTATGGCGTCAAGCGGATAAATATGGCGTACCTAGAATTGCTCATATTAACAAAATGGACGTCACTGGCGCTGATTTCTATCGTTCAGTAGACACCATTGATAAAAAACTTAAGGGCAACCCAGTGCCGATTCAAATCCCTATGGGTGCTGAAGATCAATTTATCGGCATGATCGATCTTGTAGAAATGCAAGCCGAAATCTACAAGAATGAAGACGGTACTGAAATCGAGATCACAGATATCCCTGCTGAATACGTCGATAAAGCCAACGAATATCGGGAAAATCTGATCGATAAAGTGGCGGACTTTGATGAAGAACTGATGATGGCTTACCTTGAGGGTGAAGACATTTCCAAGGAACAAATTAAATCAGCGATTCGAAAAGGTACCCTTGCCGTAAAGATCACTCCGGTTACTTGTGGTTCATCCTACAAGAACAAGGGCGTGCAGTTGCTTCTGGACGCTATCGTTGACTACTTGCCTTCACCACTGGACATTCCATCAATCAAAGGTGTGGATGATGACGGTAATGAAATGGAACGCCATGCAGCTGATGAAGAACCGCTTTCTGCTCTGGCATTTAAGATTGTATCTGACCCGTTTGTCGGTAAACTTGCTTACTTCAGAGTTTACTCCGGGGTATTGAAGTCCGGATCTTATGTCTACAACTCTACCAAAGGTAAGAGAGAACGTATTGGCCGTATTCTTTTGATGCACGCCAACAAACGTGAAGAAGTGGATGAAGTTTATGCAGGGGAAATCGCAGCGGCAGTCGGTCTGAAAGATACAACCACTGGTGATACCCTTTGTGATGAAAAGAATCACGTCATTCTTGAACAAATGGAATTCCCGGATCCGGTCATTTCCGTTGCTATCGAACCGAAGTCCAAAGCTTCTCAAGAAAAGATGGGGATCGCCCTTCAAAAACTCGCAGAAGAAGACCCTACCTTCAGAACGTATACCGATGAAGAAACCGGTCAAACTATTATTGCCGGTATGGGTGAGCTTCACTTGGACATCATTGTTGACCGTCTCCTTCGTGAATTTAAAGTAGAAGCCAACATTGGTAATCCGCAAGTATCTTATCGCGAATCCATTCAATCCGCATCCGAAGGCGAAGGTAAGTATGTACGTCAATCCGGTGGTCGTGGACAATACGGTCACTGTAAGATTCGCATCGAACCGCTTGAACCGGGTGACGGCTTTGTCTTTGAAAATAACATTGTCGGTGGGGCCATTCCTAAGGAATTTATCGGACCTACCCAACAAGGCATTGAAGAAGCTATGCAGTCCGGTGTACTCGGCGGCTACGAAGTTCTCGACGTGAAGGTTGAACTTTATGACGGATCTTTCCACGATGTCGACTCTTCAGAAATGGCATTTAAGATTGCAGGATCCATGGCACTTCGGGATGCACTCTCCAAAGCGAACCCTGTCCTTCTCGAACCAACCATGAAAGTTGAAATCACTACCCCTGAAGAATATATGGGTGATGTTATTGGTGATATCAACTCCCGTCGTGGTCGGATGGAAGGTATGGAATTGGTAAACGGTGCACAAATCATCACCAGCTATGTACCGTTGGCTGAAATGTTCGGCTATGCAACATCATTGCGTTCCAACACCCAAGGTCGTGCCAACTACTCCATGCAGTTTGATCACTATGAACCGGTACCAAAGAACATTGCAGATGAAGTTCTTGGAGCTAAGAAGTAACCTTTACTTGATAAATACTAATCAGGAGGAAATATAATGGCTAAAGCTAAATTTGAAAGAACCAAACCCCACGTAAATATCGGAACCATCGGTCACGTTGACCACGGAAAAACCACCCTCACCGCAGCAATCACCTTTGTACTAAACAAACGCTTCGGATCCGGTGAATTCGTTGACTACGCACACATCGACAAAGCACCTGAAGAAAGAGAACGTGGTATCACCATCTCCACCTCACACGTCGAATACGAAACCGCCAACCGTCACTACGCCCACGTAGACTGCCCAGGCCACGCCGACTATGTCAAGAACATGATCACCGGTGCAGCCCAAATGGACGGCGCCATCCTCGTATGCTCCGCAGCAGACGGTCCAATGCCACAAACCCGTGAGCACATCCTCTTAGCACGTCAAGTCGGTGTACCATCCATCGTTGTCTTCTTAAACAAAGAAGACCAAGTCGATGATCCAGAACTCATCGAACTCGTAGAAATGGAAATCAGAGACCTGTTAAACGAATACGACTTCGACGGCGACAACACACCAATCGTAGTCGGATCCGCATTAAAAGCACTCGACGATCCAGACGGCGAATGGGGCGACAAAATCATCAAACTCATGGAAGAAGTTGACGCATACATTCCAGAACCAGTACGTGACATCGATCACCCATTCCTCATGCCAGTAGAAGACGTCTTCTCCATCACCGGTCGTGGTACCGTAGCCACCGGTAGAGTCGAACAAGGGACCGTCAAAGTCGGCGACAACGTCGAACTCGTCGGCCTCACCGAAGAAAAGCGCACCGTCGTCGTCACCGGTGTCGAAATGTTCAAGAAACAACTCGACCAAGCCCAAGCAGGGGACAACATCGGGGCACTCCTACGCGGTGTACAACGTAACGAAATCGAAAGAGGCCAAGTCTTAGCCGCACCGGGAACCATTCACCCACACAAAAAATTTGAAGCCGAAGTCTACGTACTGAGCAAAGAAGAAGGCGGACGACACACCCCATTCTTCAACGGCTACCGTCCACAATTCTACTTCAGAACCACCGACGTAACCGGGGACATCTCCCTACAAGAAGGCGTAGAAATGGTCATGCCAGGAGACAACTCCACCTTCACCGTAGAACTCATCACCCCAATTGCCATGGACGAAGGACTACGCTTCGCCATTCGTGAAGGCGGCCGTACCGTAGCATCCGGCGTGGTATCCAAGCTGCTCGACTAATTTCACAGTGATAAGTCAAAGAGAACTCATGATGAGTTCTCTTTTTTTTATGGAGTTATTTAGTAGTGTAAATAAAAATAATTTGGGTATTATACTAACTATAAGAAATAGATTATAACTTAGTGTAACAACGACGTATTAAGGAGGACCCATGACAGTAACCTTTAAAGACAACTATCAACTCTATATCAATGGCGAGTGGCGTGATGCCTCTGACGGAGCCACATTAGAAACCCACAATCCGGCTAACGGCGAACTTCTTGCTCACATTGCACAGGCCACTGAATCCGATGTGGATGATGCGGTTAAAGCTGCACAAAACGCATTTGAAACTTGGGCTCGCACCTCTGTTCAAGAACGTTCCAATATTCTTTTAAAAATTGCAGATATCATTGAAGCCCATGCTGAAGAACTTGCGACCATTGAAACCATGGATAACGGTAAGTCTATTCGTGAAACCACAGGGGCAGATATTCCTTTGTCCATCGATCATTTCCGTTATTTTGCAGGTGCCCTTCGTGCTGAAGAAGGTTCTGCAACCATGATTGATGAGAATACTTTAAATATTATTTTGCATGAACCCATTGGGGTTGTAGGACAGATTGTGCCTTGGAACTTCCCATTCCTCATGGCCGCATGGAAAATTGCACCGGCCCTTGCAGCCGGGAACACCATAGTTTTCAAACCATCTTCCAGTACCTCGTTAAGTGTGCTCCGGCTGACAGAACTGATTGAGGGATTACTTCCAAAGGGTGTCTTTAATTTGATTACCGGTTCTGGCTCAAAATCCGGTGAATACCTTCAAAACCACAAAGGACTGGATAAACTTGCTTTCACCGGTTCCACTTCTGTAGGACGTGAAATTGCTCATGCTGCAGCTGAAAAATTGATTCCTGCCACCTTGGAACTTGGAGGTAAGAGCGCTAATATTTTCTTTGACGACTGCAACATTGAGCAGGCACTTGAAGGGGTACAGATGGGCATTCTTTTCAACCAAGGGCAAGTGTGCTCGGCAGGCTCTCGGATCTTTGTGCAGGAAGGTATCTATGATGAATTTGTCGGTCGCTTAAAAGAAGCTTTCGAAAAAGTTAAAGTAGGCGATCCGTTGAATCCTGACACTCAAATGGGTGCACAAATCAACAAGCAACAACAGGAAAAAATTCTCAAGTATATTGAAATCGGTAAAGAGGAAGGCGCCGAAGTGCTCACAGGCGGGGAAGCTTATACTGAAAACGGATGTGATAAAGGGGTCTTTATGCGACCAACGCTCCTTACTAATGTGAAGAACGACGCACGTGTGTCTTGTGAAGAAATTTTCGGACCTGTTGGGGTAGTTATTAAGTTTAAAGACGAAGCCGACGTCATTAAAATGGCCAATGATTCCAACTACGGTCTTGGCGGTGGTGTCTGGACACAAGATATCAATCGTGCCATCCAAGTCTCTCGCGGTATTCGCACCGGACGTGTCTGGATCAACAATTACAATTCCTTCCCGGCAAGTGCTCCGTTTGGCGGTTATAAAGAATCCGGTATCGGTCGTGAAACCCATAAAGTTATTTTGAGTCACTATACGCAAATGAAGAATCTTCTCATTAACCTTAGCGGTGAAAAGATTGGTATGTTCTAAAATATGAAACAAAGAAGCCGTGGCGTTTGCGCTACGGTTTCTTTGTCAGTGCACATCGTTGTGGGTATGAAGAGAGTAAGAGGTGATATGATGAATTATCAAAAAATACAGGACACGTATGTGGTTCGTCTCGACCGTGGTGAAGAGATTATGACAAAGCTCACCGAGCTGGCAGAGGAGGAAGGCATACGACTTGCTACGGTGTATGGTCTGGGGGCGGTCACTGATGTGGAAATGGGTTTTTATGATGTGACAAAGAAGCAGTACTATGCCAATACCTTTAGTGAAGATTACGAAGTGTTGCATTTAAATGGCAATGTGACGACGAAGGACGGCGCACCGTATTTGCATGTGCACCTTACCATTGCCGACAGTGCCGGACGTACCTTTGGCGGCCATTTAAACAAGGCGACGATTGCCGTCACCGGAGAAATTTTTGTTCGTGTGCTCGAAGGGACGGTGGCGCGAAAGATGGATGAGACCATCGGCATCAATCTCATGGAATTTGTAGAGTGATGAAGTCAGTATGAATCCTACGCAAGTCGTAGGATTTTTTATTGCTTATACTTATAACGGAGGATACTTTATAAAGGTAGGTCACGTGTCACGGAAGACGCCGCGGTCAACGAGACGTCGTACCGAAGGTGACGTGGTGGCTGCGGCGAGGTTCAGCTGCAGCGAGACTGTAGAGGTGAAGTGCCGTTATAACGGGAGTGTCTCTCAGGTTGTTGAGGTATAACTTTCATTGAGACACACGTTGTGGACAACCGCCGTGGACGACTGCAGGATACAACCAGCGTGGTTAGGAGAGGCGCATAGTGTTTGAGGCAGTGTTTCAGCGTTCTTAAAGCGTCATTAGCAGTAGAGATGTCATTAGTTAGAAAAATATCTAAATAGTATTGACACAGGGCTCTGAGGCGATTATACTCTATTTAGAATTAATTCTAAATAGAAAGGCATGGGTGAGAGGTGTGATAGGATATGAGTTTGGAGAAGACGTTTAAGGCGTTAGCTGATCCCAAGCGTCGAGAAATTTTGGATCTGCTAAAAGCGGGGGATCGTACGGTGGGAGAACTGGGAGAAGCTTTTGACATGACCGGTGCGACACTGAGCTATCATCTCAATCTTTTAAAAGAGGCGGACTTGGTCATAGACAGTAAAGTGGGGAATTTTCGTGTGTATTCCCTGCGCACATCAGTGTTTGAAGAGATTTTGAGATATTTTATGACTTTTAAGGAGAGGAACGATGAGTAAAGAACAAGCATTTAAACGTAGTTTATTATTATTTGTGGTACCTTTGATTATTTCGCTCGCGGCTTATCCCTCCATGCCGGAGATGATGCCAAGTCATTTTAGTCTTCAAGGGGAAGTCAATGACTATGCTTCAAAGCTTGAGGTACTTTTCGGATTACCGGCAATCCTGCTATTTGGCCACATTGTGAGCGGTTTCATGTTGTTGAAGGATCCGAGGGCAGCGATGCAGTCGGATAAACTGTACAAACTTGTCTTTCTTATTTTGCCGATTCTCACGGTGGTGTGTCAAGTGATGAGCATTGTGACGGCTACGGGCAGTCCTATTAACAGCACGCGACTTGTCATGGGATGTGTGGCACTTCTCATGATCGCTATTGGCAATTATCTCACGAAAAGTAAGCGTAACTACACTATAGGATTGAAAACACCATGGGCTATGGCGGACGATGACAATTGGGACAAGACCCATCGATTGGGTAGCAAGGTCTTTATTGCGGCCGGGCTCGTTGGACTGTTAGGCGCGGTGTTCAATCAGACGGTGTTGTATATCGTATTTCTCCGGGGGCTGATAGGTGGGAATATCATCGTGTTTATCTATTCCTATTGGCTCTATAAAACGAATCATAAGGTGTGACAGTATCTTTCTATAACCGGTTGTCATATCAAGGGGCACATCAAGAACGGCAGTCTGTTAAATACTGTATTATTCGGTGATGCCACGGGTTGAATCTTAGCGGTAAAATTGGGAGATTGTTGTTGACAAGGCAGGTTCCTTCATGTATCATTATCCCAGTCTACTTTTAACTTAGTGCGAGACGCTAGAAAGGTATGAAACGGAGGGAACAATGTTAAGACATTTAATTCAACCTTTGGACTTTACAACTGAAGAGTTCGAACAACTTTTTAGACTTGCTGATCAAATTCTCGAGAATCCATCTGCTTATTCAGATGTGTGTAAGGGGAAATTGATGGCAAGTCTTTTTTTTGAACCGTCAACGCGGACACGCTTGTCGTTTGAGTCGGCGATGTACCGTTTGGGTGGCCAAGTGGTAGGTTTTGCCGATGCGAAGGTCTCCTCGACGGCAAAAGGGGAGTCGCTCAGTGATACGCTGCGGACCGTAGAAAACTACTGTGACATTGCCGCTATGCGCCATCCTAAGGAAGGTGCGGCGCTTTTGGCATCTAAGTACATGACCACCATGCCCATCATCAATGCCGGTGACGGCGGGCACCAACATCCGACGCAAACTCTGACTGATTTGACGACCATTCGTCATTACAAAGGCCATTTCGACCATCTTACGATCGGGGTGTGCGGCGACTTGAAATTCGGTCGGACGATTCACTCGCTGGTCCGTGCGATGAACCGCTATGACGGTGTGAAGTTTGTCTTTATTTCCCCGGACGAGTTAAAAATGCCCCAAGTCTTTTTAGATGAGCTGGATCCTCAGGACTATACCGAGACCAGCAATTTGAAAGAAGCCATCAAAGATTTGGATATTCTGTATATGTCCCGTGTGCAAAGAGAACGCTTTGTGTCGGAAGAAGAGTATCTTCGCTTAAAGGACTTCTTTATTCTGGACAAGGAAAAGATGGCCTTGGCACGGAAGGATATGCTGGTGCTTCACCCGCTCCCACGGGTCAATGAGATCCATCCGGAGGTGGATGCCGATCCGCGAGCCGTCTACTTCCAACAAGCCCGATTCGGAATGTACATTCGCATGGCGCTCATCATGTTTTTGTTAGGTCTGGGAGGTCAAAATGATTAACGTATCGAAAATTAAAAAAGGTTTGGTGTTGGATCATATTGAGCACGGCAAGGGCAAAATGCTCTACCAAGCATTACACCTGGACGAGGTTGAAGACCCGGTTGTGCTGATGCAGGGGATTTCTTCCACAACCATGGGCAAGAAGGACCTGATAAAAATTGAAACCGACCTGGAACTGGACTATACTGTGTTGGGCCTTATTGCGCCTCATGTCACGGTGAACTTTATCAAAGACGGCCAGCGGGCACGGAAGATGCGCCTGGAGCTGCCTGAAGTCGTCGAAGGAGTTTTGAAGTGTCACAATCCACGATGCATCACCGGCGTAGAACACGTTCACAAGCATAAGTTCTACCTGGTGGATCCGGAAACCGCCACGTATATTTGTGAATACTGTGATGCAAAGACAAGGTATGAATAATGGCAAAAGTTTTATGGAATACGCATATTGACAGCAACTACTACCTGATTAAAGTCGATCAAGTCGATGACGTCAAGCCGGGTCAATTCTATATGTTACGAGCATGGGACAAGTATCCAATCTTGTCCCGTCCTATTTCTATCTACGATGCCGACGAGGAAGGGCTCACTTTTTTTTATGAAGTGCGAGGCGAGGGGACACAACGCATCCGAGACTTGGAGCCGGGGGACGAGCTCACCTGCTACGGGCCTTATGGCAACAGTTTTAATGCCGAAGGGGTCGATGCTGTCACGTTGGTAGGCGGCTCTGTCGGTGCGGCGCCGTTTTACTATCTTGCCAAAGTGCTGCGACGGAACAATCCGAAGTGCAGGATTGAGTTCTATCTCGGCGAGCGTGAGACGCAGTCCCTTGAGACGGCTTTTTCGGATTTGGATGTGAATCTTCATGTCAAAAAGGGCGGTCTGATCACTGAGGATTTAACTTATGATACGAAGCTCCTCTACACTTGCGGGCCGGATCCCATGATGCGAGCTGTCACGTTGGCGGCTCTGGACGCCGGGTGTGACGTGATGATATCGTTGGATAATCGCATGGGATGCGGGGTAGGTGCGTGTCTGTCCTGTACATGTACGACGAAGAGCGGCAACAAGCGAGCCTGTGTGGAAGGGCCGGTCTTTGAAGGAGGTGACGTCTATGGGAAGTGAGATTCACGCATTCGGTACGACATTTAAAAATCCCATTCTCCCGGCGTCGGGGACATTCGGCTATGGGGATAATTACTCTCGCTACTATGATCCGGCGATTTTAGGCGCTCTGGTGTCTAAAGGCATCACCTGGAATCCGAAAAGCGGCAACAGCGGCATTCGTATCTATGAAACGCCCTCCGGCATTTTAAATTCTATCGGTCTTGAGAATCCGGGCACCAAGGGTTTTCTTGCCCACAGCTTCCATGCCATGAAAAAGCTGAACGATCAGCTCATCATTAATGTGGGCGGCAATACGGAAGAGGAATACCTCCAAAGTGTGGAGCTCTTAAACGACTACGACTTCACTGCCATTGAACTGAATATCTCCTGTCCCAACGTCAAGCACGGGGGTATGGCTTTCGGCATTGAAACCGAGACGGCGGCAGCGATTACCAAGACGGTGAAGGCTCATACACGACACCCTCTCATTGTCAAGCTCTCCCCTAACGCAAGGGATATTGTGGAATGCGCCAAGGCAGTTGAAGAGGCGGGAGCGGACGGCGTGTCCCTTATCAACACCATTTTGGGTATGGCCATCGACCCTTACAGTCAAGCGATCATTTTTGAGAACACCTACGCCGGGTTGTCGGGACCGGCTGTAAAGCCTATTGCACTGCGCATGGTACACCAGGTGGCGAAGGTCCTCACTATTCCTATCGTGGCGGAAGGCGGCATCACTACAGCCGGCGATGTGGTTGAATTTCTTCTTGCCGGCGCCAGTCTGGTGGAAGTGGGCACGGCGAATTTTATGAATCCTCGTGTGATTCAAGAAATCATTGAAGGGTTTAATACTTACCTCGAAGAAATGGATACCACAGCGGAAAATCTCATCGGTAAATTGGTTTAATTGTGTATTTTCCGTTTAAAAGTCATCCTGTTTGGCTATAATAGGTAAAAGTTATGAAAGCGTAAACAAATTGGATTACCGCCGGGAAAAAGCTTTCAAAAGTGGCGGTTATGAAGTATAATGATAGTGTTCTGAGGTCACCATGAGTTTTTCAGCCGACGTAAAAAATGAATGTGCGCGTATTAAGAATGTCAATGTGTCGGGCGTCATTGCCGAGCTTGCAGCCTACATTCCCATGTGCGGGGCGCTGAAGTTGACGCGCCATGGGTTAGTCTTGAGATTCAATACGGAAAATGCCGCGATAGGTCGGCGTATTTTCACGTTTCTTAAGAACTTTTATTCCGGCGATGTGGATGTCAAGGTGTCTCAGTCCAAACAGCTAAAAAAGAACAATATTTATACGATTGCCATGAACGATACCAATGCTGTTCGGGTGTTGCTCTATGACACGGCGTTTGTCACCGACGATAATGTCTTTACACCAAACTATATGCCCTACAGTGTATTGAGAACGGATGAGGAGGAGCGGGCCTATGTTCGGGCTTCGTTTTTAGGGGCAGGGTCCATTTCCAATCCGGAAAAATATTACCACTTGGAGTTTGTCTCCAGTACGTTGGATCACAGTCATTTTCTTCAGGAAATCTTAAGCGGTTACGGTCTCGGGGCAAAAGTCACCGGCAGAAAAGAGAGCTTTATCACCTACATAAAAGGTGCGGAACAGATTGCCGACACGTTGGCGCTCATGGGCGCGCAAATGTCGGTGCTGAAATTTGAAAACATTCGAGTCCTTAAAGATGTGAACAACAATGTCAATCGTCTGGTGAATATGGAGTCGGCCAATTTGAATAAAATTGTCAATTCATCGGTAGCTCAGGTTCAGGATATTGAACTGATTCAGCAGACTTGCGGGTTGGATACGCTGCCTGAAGGACTCAGGGATGTGGCGATACTTCGGCTGGCAGATGAATCTCTGAGCCTCAAAGAGCTGGGGGAACGTTTAAAGCCGCCGATTGGCAAGAGTGGCGTCAATCATAGATTTAAAAAATTACGAGCCATAGCAAATCAAATAAGGGGTGAACACGATGGTTACAAAGACAGTAAAATTGAACAATGAGGATGGATTACACGCACGTGCTGCAGCCCTGTTTGTGCGTACGGCGAACCGTTTCAAGTCCGAGATTACCTTGTCGCTAAACGGTGACAGCGTCAATGCGAAGAGTATAATCGGTATCATGTCCTTGGGAGCATTTAGCGGCGAAGACATCGCCATTGCCGCCCAAGGTGAAGACGAAGTCGAGGCGGTTGACAATTTAGTCCACTTAGTGGAAAATGAATTTAGTATTATGTAAAGTGTTTTAGAGTTTTAATAGTTACTATTAAAACTCTTTTTTTAATTGGCAGGGTGATTTTTTTGGATTTTGTACATCTGCATCTGCACAGCGAATATTCTCTCCTCGACGGCTCCACACGGATTTCGGAGCTTCCGAAACACGTCAAAGCCCTAGGCATGAATGCCGTGGCATTAACGGATCACGGCAATATGTACGGGGCCGTACAATTTTATAAAGCTTGTCGAGATGAAGGGATCAAACCGATCTTAGGCTGTGAGGTCTATGTGACGGAGAAAGATTTGGAGCTCTTCGATAAGACCAATCGTCGCTATCACTTGATTCTTTTGGCGGAGACGAACGAGGGTTTTGAAAACCTGATGCAGATTGTCTCCGAGGGCTATGTGAGAGGCTACTACTATAAGCCGAGAGTGGACAAGTCCGTGTTGCGCGAGCACGCGAGAGGATTGATCTGTACCAGTGCCTGCCTTGGCGGTGAGGTGCAAAAGCGGTTAATGGAAGGAGACTATGAGGCTGCCAAAGCATCGGCCTTAGAGTATCGAGACATCTTCGGTGAAGGGAATTTCTACCTGGAGCTGCAAGACCACGGCATATTGGAACAAAAAAAAGTGAATGCGGCGCTGCGTCGGCTTTCTAAAGAAACGGGTATCGAAATGATTGCAAGTAACGACTGCCACTATCTTAAAAAAGGTGATGACGTGGCCCACGACACCTTGCTTTGTATTCAGACCGGCTCGGTCCTTTCCGAGGAGAACCGGATGAAGTTTCCAAGTCCCGAGTTCTATGTGAAAAGTCCTGAAGAGATGGCGGCGCTATTTGCGGGGGATATGCAAGCGCTTCAGAACACGCAGAACATTGCAGACCGGTGCCATGTGGAGTTGGAGTTTCACCACCTTCATTTGCCGCACTTTCATGTGCCGGAAGGCTATGACAATGTGAGCTATCTGCGGCACTTGGCGGAAGAAGGTCTGGTCTCTCGCTACGGGACTGTCACCGATGCCATTCGGGAGCGCTTCGAGTTTGAGTTTAAAACGATTGTGGCCATGGGCTACACCGATTACTTTCTCATTGTCTGGGATTTCATTCGCTACGCCCGCCTCCATGATGTGGAAGTGGGCCCCGGTCGGGGCTCGGCGGCAGGCTCCATTGTCTCGTACGCCTTAAATATTATTGATATCGATCCGCTGCGCTTTGATCTGCTCTTTGAACGTTTTCTCAATCCGGAGCGGGTGAGTATGCCGGATATCGATATCGACTTTTGTTATGAGCGCCGTGAGCGCGTTATTGATTATGTGGTGCGGACTTACGGCAAGGAGAATGTGGCACAAATCGTCACCTTCGGGACGCTGGGAGCAAAGGCGGCTATTCGTGATGTGGGTCGTGCCATGGATCTGAGTTACGGCCGGTGTGACTATGTGGCAAAACTCGTGCCGGACGAGTTGAACATGACGCTGGAAAAGGCGCTGGATATGAGTCCGCAGCTGAAAAAAGAGTACGACAGTGAACCGGATGTCAAAAAACTTATCGATACGGCTATTGCCTTGGAGGGTTTGCCGCGGCACACATCCACCCACGCTGCCGGTGTGGTGATTTCAAAAGATGCCCTCACCCACTATGTGCCGCTGACACGCAACGGCGATGTCATCGCCACCCAGTTCAACATGATTGAGTTGGAAGAGCTTGGCCTTTTAAAAATGGATTTTCTCGGACTGCGCACACTCACCGTCATTCGCGATGCCATTGCCCTTATCAAAGAAAACTACGGCGTGGATATCGACTTCAGCACGGCGGATCTTGATGACCCTCAGATCCTTGCGCTGTTTAAAGACGCCGAAACTCTCGGCATCTTTCAGTTTGAATCTCAAGGTATGCGCAACTTTTTAAGAGAGCTGCGTCCCACGGCCTTTGAGGACTTGGTGGCGGCCAATGCACTCTTCCGTCCCGGTCCGATGAACCAAATTCCGAAATTTGTGGCCTCGAAGCACAATCCGTCCCTTATCAGTTATCCCCATCCTCTCGTGGAAGATATTTTAAAGACGACCTACGGCTGTATTGTCTATCAGGAGCAGGTTATGCAGATTGTCCAAAAGGTGGCGGGATACTCTCTCGGGCAAGCGGATTTGCTACGCCGAGCGATGAGTAAGAAGAAAATGGCAGTGATGGAAGAAGAACGGCAACACTTTATCTACGGTAAGACGGTGGACGGCGTGGTGGAAATCGACGGCGCGATCCGGCGAGGCGTGGACGAAGGCACGGCCAATGCCATTTATGATTTGATGATTGACTTTGCCAATTATGCGTTTAACAAGTCTCACTCCGTGGCCTATTCCGTGGTGGCATATCGCACGGCCTACCTCAAGCGATACTACCCGGTGGAATTTATGGCGGCGCAGATCTCAAGCTTTATGGGACGGATGAGTCAAGTTTCCCTCTACACTGAGGAGTGTCATCGTCTGGGCATCGCTATGCTCCCGCCGGATGTGAATGCGAGCTACAAAAAGTTCACGACGGAGGACGGCAAGATTCGTTTCGGCTTAAAAGCGGTGAAGAATCTGGGCGAAAACCTCATTGACGCCATTGTTGCGGTACGTGAGGACGGCGGGCCCTTTGAAAGTTTATACGACCTGATTAAACGCGTGGCGGACTATAGTTCGACAGCGCTGAACAAACGGGGTCTGGAGTACCTCATTAAAGCCGGAGCAACAGCGTCCCTTCCCGGTAATCGTGCACAGCATCTCACGGCCTATGAAGGCTATGTCGACACGATTCTCGGCATAAGTAGAAAGAATATCAAAGGTCAGTTTTCCCTCTTTGACAATGTGGACGTGGGTACGACGCTTCCAAACATCAAGGATTTCAATCAGCGGCAAAAGCTCGAAATGGAAAAAGAGATACTGGGTATTTATATATCGGGACACCCTCTGGACACCTATAAAGACCAGCTGGAAGCCGCCACCACTACCGACACGCTGAGCCTTCATACCGAGTACGGTCAAAATAATAGCTTCACTAAACGCAATCTCCGTCTTGCGGGTATGATCAAGTCTGTGCGCACACTCATTACTAAAAATAAAAAGATGATGGCTTTTGCCGAGCTGGAGGATTTGAAAGGTACCATTGAACTGGTGGTCTTCCCCAACGTCTATGAATCCGCTCGGCAGATACTTAAAGAGGGCAGTTTGGTGAGGCTGGAAGGTCACATCCAAGCCTCGGAAGTAGAGTCGCCGAAAATTTTGGTAGACGCCCTTATGCCGCTGGATGACGGCGAGCCAAAACCTCAAACCCTCTATCTCAGTCTTCGGGATCAGGGGATGACCGAGGTGGTCAAGTCCATGCTTCGCAAGTATCGCGGTGCGACGCCGGTGGTCTTTTTCTTTGAGGATACGAAAGAGGCTTACGGTCTTCGAGGCTACAGCATTGCCAAGAGCGATATGGCTGAGCTGAGAGCTGAGCTGCAAAGCGTCATGACAGCAGATAAAATAATTTTAAAATAGAGGTATATATGAAAAATATAGGAATACTCACAAGCGGCGGCGATGCGCCGGGGATGAATGCCGTTATTCGTGCCAGTGTCCGCGCAGCCCTGTACAAAGGCATCAAAGTATATGGCATTCGAAGAGGGTATGAGGGGCTCATCGACGGCGACGTCATCGAGATGAACGCATCCAGCGTCGGAGACATCATTCAGCGCGGCGGGACGATATTAGGGACCAGCCGCTCCGAACGCTTTATGACGGAGGAAGGCTTCCAAAAGGCGTTAAACGTCTTGGAGGTTTTCGACATTGATCAACTGGTTGTGTTAGGCGGGGACGGCACCATGAAAGGCGCGTTGAAGCTTTCAGAGCACGGCATTGCCGTGGCGTGTCTGCCGCTTACCATCGACAATGACATGGGTTATACCGACTACACCATCGGATTTTTTACCGCTGTGGATACCGTCACTGAAGCCATCTCTCGCATTCGGGACACTACCGAGTCCCACGGCCGGGCCAACATCGTGGAAGTGATGGGACGCAACTGCGGAGACATCGCCCTCTATGCCGGTCTTGCTGCAGGGGCCGAGAGTATTATCGTGCCGGAGCACCCTTTCGATATGGACAGCATTGCCAAAAAAGCCATTGAAGGGAAGAACCGCGGCAAGCGTCACCACATTATTATCCTGGCTGAAGGGGCGGGCGATGCAGAAGATATCAAAACGCACTTTGAGGAATTGACCGGCATCGTCACTCGTGTCACAGTGCTCGGCTACATTCAACGGGGCGGCAGTCCAAGTGTTGTGGACCGCATTTTAGGGTCCAATATGGGGGTAGCTGCCGTCGAGGCGCTTTCGGCCGGGAAGAAAGCGGTGGCCATCGGCTACAATGACGGTAAGTTTAATGAGATGCCTCTCGTTGAAGCGGTGAATGTGAAGAAAGTCTACAGAGACAACTTGGAAGATATTCTCACCATCACGTCCATTTAAAGGAGAAATACTATGAAAAAGACGAAAATTGTGGCAACGATCGGTCCGGCTTCCGAGTCTGAAGAGATGTTAAAAGCATTGATGCTCGAAGGCGTGGACGTGTGCCGATTGAACTTTTCACACGGCACCCACGACGAGCATTTGAGAAAGATTGAGCGTATTAAAAAAGTGCGTGCGGATATTGACAAGCCTGTCGCCATTATGTTGGATACCAAAGGACCGGAAATTCGCCTGGGTCTGTTTAAAGACAATAAAGAAGTTCGATTGGAAAGCGGCGACACATATATCCTGACCACGCGGGATGTCCTTGGCGATGAAACGATGGCCTCAGTCACGTATAAATCACTCCCGGACGATGTCAAAGTCGGCGGACGGATTCTCATCGATGACGGTCTGGTGGGCCTGAGAGTGGAGCAAGTCAAAGATACCGAAATTTTTACTACCGTGGAAAACGGCGGCCTGATATCCGGGCGAAAGGGCGTCAACGCGCCGGGGATTGATTTAAAACTGCCGCTCTTAAACGATAAGGATAAGGAAGACATTCTCTTCGGTGTGGCCAACGACATCGACTTCATTGCCGCATCGTTTGTCCGAAACGCCGCAGACGTCCTGGAAATTCGCAAGGTTCTTGAAGATGCCGGCAATTACGACATCAAAATCATTGCCAAAATTGAATCGGAGCAAGGCTTGGAGAATCTGGATCAAATCTTGAAAGTCTCCGACGGCATTATGGTAGCTCGCGGCGATTTAGGCGTGGAGATTCCGACAGAGCGGGTGCCTTTGGCACAAAAGGAGATGATTAAGAAGTGCAACTTGGCAGGCAAATCGGTTATCACCGCCACCCAGATGCTCGACTCTATGATTCGCAATCCTCGTCCGACTCGGGCCGAGGCCGGCGACGTGGCGAATGCCGTGCTTGACGGGACCAGTGCAGTCATGCTCTCCGGGGAGACGGCAAGCGGCAAGTATCCGTTAAATGCGGTGCGCACTATGCGTGAAATTGTAGAGGTCACGGAAGACTCTATTGATTATCACGCGCTTCTCGAGTCCCGCATTGCCGAACTCTCCACCAACATCACCAATGCCATCGGAAAATCCACGTGTACCGTGGCCCAGGATTTGAATGCGGCGGCGATTATCACTGCCACCACCTCCGGATCCACCACGCGTGCCATTGCCAAGTTTCGTCCTAAGTCACCGATTATTGCGGCGACGACTTCCGAACGTGTGCGCCGTCAGCTCATGCTCACCTGGGGTACGCAATCCATTCTCGTGCCGGCACTGACCACCACGGATGAGGTCTTTAGAAACTCCGTCGTGCGAGTGATGGAAGAGGGCTTGTGTCACGAGGGTGACGTGGTGGTTATCACCGCAGGAGTACCTGTTGGCTTAAGCGGCTCGACGAACTTGATCAAAGTTCAAACCATTGCCGAAGTCCTCTCAAGAGGCATCGGTCTTGGAGGTAAGCACATCACCGGGCGTGCCGTTGTGGCTCACACCCATGAAGATTTGGTGGAGCACTTCGCCGCCGGGGATATTATCGTCTGCAACAACACGGACAAAGATATTATGAAGTTTGTAGAAAAAGCCGGAGGGTTGGTGGCAGAGGTCGCAGGGTATACCTCTCACGCCGCCATTACCGCCATCGCCTTGGGACTTCCAAGCGTGGTGGGGGCAGAGCTTGCAATGAGTAAGATCCGCACCGGGGATATCGTCACCATCGACTGCGAAAGCGGCACGGTGGAGCGAGGCAGTTATTGAGATAAACGTTAAATTTACTAAATCTTAGAACTTGAAACGGAATAGTCTTTAAACTGTAACGGCTCTGTTCTTGAAAGCAAACGTCTCATGAACGACAATAAGAACAAGGAGATGATACTATGAAAAAATTTATGACAATGGCACTTTTGGCGGTCAGCCTGTTTACTGTATCGACAAAAGTTGAAGCCCGTACAGAAATGGCAACCCTGCCTAAATTTGATGTCACACTCAATGGTGTCAAGGCGGACAATACCACCTCTGAGTATCCACTCATCGTCTATAAGGACATCACCTATTTCCCAATGACCTATTACACCTCCCGTTTTTTAGGTTTGGAGACAGCGTGGGATTTAAATGCCGGCCTCAGCGTCAACAAGACCGGTGTCAGCGGCAAGTATGAATTTTACAACACCGGCGTGAAAAATCAGAACAGCTTTATGGTCAATGTTCCAAGTTTTCCAATCCGTGTCAACGGCAACGCCATCAACAACCAAGCAGAACAATATCCGCTGCTCATTTTTAGAGATGTGACCTACTTCCCGATGACATGGCGCTTCAGTGTGGACAACTTCGGATGGGATTATGAATTCACTCCGCAAAAGGGCCTTGTGATCAATTCCAACAACACCAAGACACCGACACCTGCGACGCCGACATGGACCGATGTATCGAAAAATGAATACTACAACGGTTACTACTACGTGATTAAGACCAACGGCACCGACTACCGTCTCTTTAAAGAAGCGACTGTTGGCAAGGATTCCAAAATGGTCTCCAATATGGACATCCGTACCTTTAATCGCAACGGCGACAAGCTTATCTTCGTATCCGGTTCAGGCTTCTACAGCTATGACCTGAAGACCGGTAAGATTGTCAAAGAAGCTTCTGTGGACGGCAACGTACAGCAAGGCGCCTCCGATATGTTTGTGATGGGCGGCAAAGTCTATTATTTAGACACTGATAAACGCGTTGCTGCGGCGGGCGCTACCATGTTAAATCGCGGCGGCTCACTGGAAAAGCACTTTACTTCCGGAGATCTCACTGTTCTGGTCTATGTACCGAACACCGGAGCCAATCGTTCCGAAGTCTATGACAAGAGCGGTAAACTCATCTATGTGACAAGCTATGAAGTGACTGAAGTCAAAAAGACAGACACACTACTTGATATTGTCATGAAAGATCAATACGGGATGCAAATGCGCGCCACACAAGTGGTACGATAAAACCGAGAAAGACAAAAGCTATGCTGAGTATTCGGCATAGCTTTTTTAGTGGAGGAGAGAAGAGGTAGGGCTGACGGATTGAGAGCTATTGATTTTCTTTGAAAACGAATGCTTGAACTATCGGGGGGGGTAAATAATATAATGACAACAAAGGAGGGTTCTTATGAAAAAATATTTAGTAGTACCGCTGCTTCTCGTTCTATTTTTGGCGGGATGTTCGCAAAGTGAGCAAAACAATGCAAGCACAGATGCTGAAACTGCAAGTCGAGACGAGGTCTTTTCAAAACTTCTGACAGAACAGGATTTAATGAGTTATGACGTTACTATGCATAATGAAGCCGTACTTCATGAGCAGTCGGACACGGATAAAGAAGTCACCGCTACCGACGGCAGTATTCAACATATCAAAGAACCTAAGGCGTATCACGCAACGTGGGAACATGTCACGGGGGATATAAAAAGGGACATTGAAACTTATGTGACCGGTGAGACAATGTTCTATAGGGAAAACGGCGGCGCGTGGCGTCAACAGACTCTTGAAGAAGAAGTCACAGGCGGTGACGACGTACCTACTTTTAAGCCTGAAACAACTATCGATTCCAATTCTATTTTGAAAGACCTGGAGCGTTACTATGAGCTGGCAGAGACGGAAGCTTCTTATATAGCAACCTTGGCATCGAGTGCAGACAATATAGCTGACATTCAAAGCATTCTTTTTGGAGATTCGACTAGCTCGTTCGTAGGTGAGCTAACTTCAATAACAGCTCAATTTTCTTTTGAAAAAGAGACGTATCTGCCTACGTCTTTTGAATGGGAAGCAAGCTTTTTAAATAAGGCGAGCGATGACGTTACTCGGATAAAACAGAGCGGCACGTATGACGCTGTCAATCAACTTGAGACCATCGACATTCCGGAAGCGATTAAAAGTCTATAGTTCAGGCGATGCAAAACTTTAGACACTTTTTGATACGACAGCTTATGACGTGTAGTCGTTGCATAAATTGTAAATAGATCATGGACAAATTTAGGCCTAAGACGATCTTTGATGGGATCGTTTAGGCCTTTTTCTTTTTAGATATGTGTCAACGGTGGGACAAGGCGACGGATGGTATACAGATTAGCGCACTTGTGATGGCGAGGACCTTTTGATTCTCCTGTCTGTAGATGACGGTGGGGAGCAATATCGGGTTAGCGGCGTGGGTCGTCAAAGGGTTTGAGGCCGCTGTGAAGGAGTGCCTTGGCGAGGAGGACGCCGACTATGCCTCCGGTGATGGTGGCGGGGACCCAAAGGGGGACAAAGAACCAAAACGGTTCGCGAGCGAGGTTCATGCCGGGGAAAATAAAGAGATACTTCATGGGCAGGTAGCTTAGCAGTGCCCCGATAATCCCAGTGCCGACGACTTCGCCGGCGGCTGCGGCGAGGAGGGCGCGGCTTTTTTTATAGCACACCGCGGCGAGGACGGCCCCGATTACCGCGCCGGTATAGGCGGTAAAGGGACGGCCGAGGAACAGACACCGCACTGTGGCGGAGATCATGGCTTGGGCGAAGTTGTACGTCGGTCCCAGGAAGACGGCGCCCACCACGTTGGTGGCGTGTTGAAAGGGGACAAAGTTGGTGATAAAAGCCACGCTTGAGACGGCGATGTTGATGGCGGCAAAGAGGGCGGCAAGGATCATGGAACGGTGTTTATTCATGGTGAGCTCCTTTTAAAAACAGTGATTTCAAACGGGTGCTGGTGGCCTCGGGATCATCGGACAGCAGAATGCCTGTCGCCACGGCGTAACCCTCCATAGGCAGACCTTTCAACTGTGGCGCCGTCGTTTCGTTGATACCGCCGATGCCGACCAGGGGAATGGTGACGGCATCGTGGATGGCGCGCAGGGTATCAAAGGTGGTGTGGATCGGTGCACTGTGGGTGATCGTTGTAAAGAGCGCTCCCACGCCGAGGTAATCCGCCCCTTGACGTTGTGCGTCGAGAGCTGCATCGACGGTCTTTGCCGTGGCGCCGATAATGGCGTCGGGGCCTAATAGCTTACGGGCGGCCGCAACAGGCAGATCCTTTTGACCCAGGTGGACGCCGTCCGCACCGACAGCCATGGCTACATCCACACGGTCATCAATGAGAAGCGGTACGTCGTAGCGGCGGCAGAGGGTAAGAAGTGCCTTGGCCACGGCTGTGATGTCCCGTGTGTCCGAGGATTTGTCGCGAAGCTGCACCAAACTTACCCCGCCTTGAAGTGCAGCTTCCACGGCAGAGAGAAGATCGCCTTGAAAGAGACGGTTGTCGGTGATTAAGTACAACGTCGGGTCAAAGGAGGCTCGCGTTTTCGGAGCGTGAGGTTGCGTATAGCGGGACAGTCCGTTAAACAGTTCACGGTGAAAATCTCCCATGCCGCAAGAGCGGCTTTCGGCGTAGGCACCGGCGGCGTTCATCAGATCCACTATCTCCACAGCCGACGACGTCGAGACACTTGCACTCATCGCCGCACACAAGAGACCGCTTAAGATGCATCCGGTGCCGGTGAGATCAGGCATCATGGCAGAACCGCCTGTCCGTGAGAGCGTGTCTTTCCCGTCGGCAATGTAGTCGGTGGGGCCGGAGAGAACGACAATGGTGTGAAAGGTTGTGGACGCACGGTGTGCCAAGGTTTTTAAATCACAGGAGAGCTTGTCGCTGTCCACACCTTTTGTGTTCGTCGTGCCCAGAACCAGAGCGGCAAGTTCCGAGGCGTTGCCGTGAAGCAGCGTCACGCCCATGGCGAGTAGCTCTTTGGCACAGGTGGTGCGAAAGACGGTGCTCCCGGCGCCGACAGCGTCTAATGTGACCGGCACGCCGTGTTCGTGGGCGAGAGTCACGGCACGGCGCATCAGCCGGTAGCGCTTACGGGTAATGCCGGCAAGATTGATATACAGACCTTTTGCCACAGCGAGAATCTCCGAGAGATCCTCCTCGGCTTCCCCCATAAAAGGCGACGCGCCGATGGCGAGAAGGGCGTTGGCCACATCGTTGGATGTGACCGTCCCGGTGAAACAGTGTATGAGCGGACGAGTGTTTCGAATACAGTCCAGGGTTGTCATAGCTTATGAAAAACCTCCAAAAAAAACTCCCTATAAGGGAGTCCAGACATCAAGATATAGTGGCTTCCTTCTACGGTATTAACCGCCAGGTTCTAAGGGTCAGGTTTTAACCTTCTCAACTTTACAGTCCCCCTGCACCTTTAGTGTACCACAAGACTTTTTACATAACAATGCACATCCGTCGTCGCTTTGATATAATAAAGACTATGTTTAAGATTTTTTATGACAACGACTATTACACGTTCATAGAAGCTTTGGAGATAGGACATGACGAGTATCTCATCCTCGCACAAAACGGCGGCAAGTACCTCTTTATTAAAAGTTCCGATATTGTAGAATTTGCCGATTTTAAAGCCCTCTTCAAAAAGTGCGGTTTCGGCTTGGAGGATACGCCGGTACAGCCTGAGCTTTTGCGCTACGGCAATGCTGAGGAAATGTGGCATTATCGTCTGGACGAGTTGGACTTTATGGAACTCTTCGAGTTGTATGTCGAGATGTTTGCCATTGATGACAGTTCGACGGCCGCCATTCTCGAGCGCCTTGGGAGTGTCATGGGTCAAAAGCTTCGCCGAATGAAAGACGAGGGACTGGATGAGATACCGTTCAGTCTGGCGCATTTGGAGGATGTACTCCCTCGCCTGACACCCCTGTATTCCGATGCGGTCAACTACATTCTGGACGAGTTTAAAATCGTGGCCGCCGTGCGTGCCTATCTCAAATTGGATCTCTACGACCTGTACATGGAACATGCCAAGCTAAAACCGGTGGCAAGAGGTTACAGCAGATCCCACCCTCTGCTTCAGATGGGTGTGAGTCTTAAAGCTGTGCGGGAGCGCATTGAGCCGGCGGTGGGTTACATCAAGGCACTCAAGCTGCAAGTGCTCCTTGCGGAAGTCTTTGGCGTGGCGACGACGTATCGTTACCTGAATCCCTTTACCCTTGAGAAGGACGTTGAAGCGTTTGTCTATCGCTACGACCCTGATGCGGCCATGAGCTTTGACCACAGCTTTTTTGAGAAGCTCGGCATCGACACCATGAACACACTGGGCGAGCTGGTGGGGTTGGACAGCTGTCGCTATGATATGCTGAGCGACATTATTTTTGATGTGGTGGATCCTATTTTGTGCCAAACACCGGTGGATGAGGACACCTTTGCCACAGCACAGATGCTCTACGGGGATATTGATTTTATTCGCCATCTCTTGGAGCTGCTTCGCTAGTGGTTGGCGAGGGCGCCGTATAAAAATATATTTACAAAAACCGTAAGATATGGTAGACTTACTAAGTAATTTGGACAGCTAGACTTAAGGGCTCAATAGGGGCTCTTTTTTATAGGAGGTGTTTTATGGCTGACAGAGTGGTTTTAGAGTGCACCGTTTGTAAACAACGCAATTACGTCACTTACAAAAACAAAAAGAATACCACAGAACGACTGGAACTGAAGAAGTATTGTAAGTTCTGCAAAGAACATACACCGCATAAGGAAACGAAATAACTTTTTAAGGAGGCAACATGGCTAAGCAAGAGGCGACCGCCAAACCGAAAAGTCCGGCTAAAGTCGACGACAACAAAAGCCTTGGTCGCTATTTCCGAGGCGTAAAATCCGAATTCAAAAAAGTTATTTGGCCAACAAAAAAAGAGATTATCAACTACTCGTTGATCGTTATCGTAGCCATCATTGCGTTTGCGTTACTGTTGACAGTATTTGATAAAATCGTCATCTTCATTTTGAACCTGATCATAGGTTAAGGGTGAGATTGTGGATTTAGGACATAAGGATCAAGACAATCTGAAAGAGGACGTCAAAGAAACCGGAGAAGCTTATCATCGTGAAGATGAGGCTAAGTGGTATGTCATTCACACCTATTCCGGACACGAAAACAAAGTTAAGGTTAACATGGAAGCTATGGTCCAAAATAGAAATATGCAGGACTATATCTTCGACATCCAGGTACCTCTGGAAGAGTACGTGGAAGACAAGGACGGCAAGCGTAAGATCAAAGAGCGCAAGATGTTTCCATCTTACGTGCTGGTGAAAATGATCATGAACGACGAGTCCTGGTACTTGGTGCGCAATACCCAAGGCGTCACCGGGTTCGTTGGGCCGGGATCGAAACCCGTACCCCTTCTGGATGAAGAAGTTCGCCTCTTAGGCGTCACTGACGACAAAGAGCTTTTCGGCAGCTTTGAACTGGGCGAAGAAGTCCGCGTCATTAACGGACCGTTTAACGATTTTGTTGGCAAGATCGACTCCTTTAATTATGACAAAGGCAAAGTGAAAGTTTCTATCTCCATGTTTGGTCGAGATACTCTGGTCGAATTGGATTTCAATCAAATTATTAAGAAGTAACAAGGTAGTGGGAGGGGCTAACCCGATGACCACAAGGAGGAATACACATGGCAAAAAAAGTAATCGCACTTGTAAAATTACAAATTCCTGCCGGTAAGGCAACGCCGGCTCCACCGGTAGGTACCGCACTCGGACCTCACGGTGTTAACATTATGCAGTTCACGAAGGAATTCAATGCTAAGACCCAAGATCAAGCCGGTCTTATCATTCCTGTCGTACTGACTGTATACCAAGATCGCTCTTTCACCTTCATCACCAAAACACCACCGGCAGCCGTACTCATTAAAAAAGCTATTAATCTTAAGTCCGGCAGTGGTGAACCGAACAAAAACAAAGTGGGCAAGATTACTCAAGCGCAAGTTCGTGAAATCGCAGAACTCAAGCTTCCTGATCTCAACGCAGCCAACGTAGAATCGGCAATGCGTATGATCGCAGGAACTGCTCGCAGTATGGGTGTTGAAGTTATAGACTAGTGGGAGGAATTATCCGCTGGAACCACAAGGAGGAATTATGCCAAAACGAGGAAAAAAATATTTAGAAAGTGCTAAACTGGTAGATAAAAGCACACTTTATGATGTAAAAGAAGCCATGGAGCTTGTTACCAAGACATCTGTCACCAAATTTGATTCGACGGTTGAGCTCGCAGTACGCCTTGGCGTTGACCCACGTCATGCCGATCAACAAGTTCGCGGAACCACCGTACTTCCACACGGAACCGGTAAATCCGTTCGCGTGCTCGTCCTTGCTAAAGGGGACAAGATCAAAGAAGCTGAAGCAGCCGGTGCAGACTATGCCGGTGGCGAAGAATACGTTGAAAAGATCCAAAACGAAAACTGGTTTGACTTTGACGTACTCATCGCAACACCTGACATGATGGGTGTGGTCGGTAAAATCGGTCGTGTGCTCGGACCTAAAGGCCTCATGCCAAACCCTAAATCCGGTACCGTTACTTTTGAAGTCGGCAAAGCTGTTGAAGAAACCAAAGCCGGTAAAGTCGAATACCGCGTTGATAAAGCAGCCATTATCAACGTACCGATCGGCAAAGTCTCCTTCGGGCCAGAAAAGCTTGAAGAAAACTTCAGAAGTCTGATGAACGCCATTATCAAAGCAAAACCGGCAGCTGCAAAAGGTCGTTACCTGAAATCAGTTACCGTGGCCACCACCATGGGTCCCGGAGTACGTGTGAACGGCTCTAAAATTGTAGATTAACACCAACTATAAAAAAAGAAGCGGATGTCCGCTTCTTTTTTTTAGGTTCTATATAATCTGTTGTGAGAATAACTATTTTTTAGTTAATTTTTAGGTAAATTACTCAGTTTACTTTATCCTCATAAAGGGTAGTACATACACGAATAGCAGTATCTGGACGATGGCAATAAGAAAAGGGGAATACCGTGAGGGAAAAATTACTAATTTTTACAGCGCTACTATTATTGAAGACCAATTCAATGTATGCTGTAAGCAGTCATCAGGGAAGTAGTCATCAGGAAACAACCAATACACCTATGACCTATGAGGCTATCTGCAGGGTATCTCAAGGACCGGTTGGAAAAATTGTATTTGAAGGACCGGTAGAGGTTACAGAACCGGTGGAACCACAACTTGAAGCCCTTTATCAAAAAGCTAAAGCTGAGGGCACCATAACGAGGACCGGTGGCCCCGAAGCTATCTTTTATACGGACAAAAAAGATGAAGACGTCGATCATTCTTTACGCTCCCTGCAAAGTATGGGTTTTGTAAGTGTTAAGGATGTAGAGTGGTATGGAGATTATGTAAGGTTGACTATAGTAGCAGGCGGTAGTAATACATTATCTGCCCCTAAGAGTATGTCAGGAACGATAGGAATTTTTAAAACCGACGGAGTCACGTCATTGAGTTCTACAAACTTTTATGGAAGCTCCGGTACCTTTGACGTAGGACCCCGCCTTCAAAAAGATATGTGGGTTGGCAACGCCGATGCTGTAACCATTAAGCTCATAAATGTTCAAGGGTATACATGGGGTGGCGAAGGTTTTTCGGTGCCAGTGAGTGCCAAGACGGTCTACCGATAAGACACATGGAGATAGTCAGACGTCGGTGAGTCGGATGAATCTCGCATAAGGCGCAGTGGTTACACCACAATATGAGTTACAGCGATCGATTAAAAATAGATAAGCACAACGGAATAACTATACTGTGACGCGGTCTTGAGCTGCGTCGTTTTTATGCCCATGAAAAAAGAGAGGTCATGCCTCTCTTTTTTATACGCCGGTATTGGTGAACGCAGCCATACCGCGTAAAGGATACGTGCCGGTATCATCGGTGAGGGTGCCCTCAAGTCCCACGAATGCGACATTCTCAGCCACGTCTAAGGAAGTCTCCATGGATTGTACGGCTTCGCCGGATGCATCTGATTCCGTTTGCAGTGCTACGGTATTCAGCACTTGATTTTCGCTGTCATAAAAAGTGAGAGTTGCTTGGGTTGTCATAGCACGAGGTGTGCCGGCTACTACGCGGTAGGTTATCACCGCGGTGTTATCATGCATCACGGTGACCTTGGCCTCTGCTGCATCCCCGTCGACAGGTACCGACGAGGCATCGTCCTCACCGCCGATTACCCCAATACTCGCCGCTTCCTCCGGTGAGGTGGTTATGCGTCCGGCAACGATCGTCGCTTCAGCCAGGGCTTTTGGGCGTGTGGCAAACCATACTCCGCCGATGAAAACGAGGGCGACAACCAGGATGAGAAATTTTTTTAGCGTTGAATTCATAGAGCCTCCTTAGTAGCGCTGTGCGGATGTGGTATAGCAAACGTCATCACAGCACGCCATAGATCGCATAAATGCTTTTATATCAGTTATATCAAAGGTTATCGCACTTAGTATAACAGATCGGGGGGCAATATCAAGAAATCATACAAATATTTTACATTTATTTTGCGAGATGAGCCTTCTACACCACGACTATGACAGTGAATTATAATAGTTACTGCCTGTGAGATGTAATGACGATGACGACGAGCCTGCTGATCCGGTGCCGGAAGAAAGATATCGATAGCGGTCATAGTGGGAGGAGCTTTATCGTGAGCACACCCATCGATGGAGCGGTGGCCGCCGAATCGCGGGCAGAAAAAATAAAAATATACTTGACAAGGGCATTCACTTTAGGTAGAATACTTAATGTTAATTGACCGCAGACAGTAGGGGGCCAAGCCATAAGATTCCTACCGAGGTAAGATACGAACTCTTAATCTCATCCTGTCTGCGATGGGATTTTTTATATTGGAGGTGAAATAGTGAAAGAAGAAAAGCTCAATGCCAAAGTCCAACTCATTGACGAGATCAAAGAGAAGATTCAAGGTGCACAGTCTATCGTACTGATGAACTACAGAGGTTTGAACGTGGAAGAAGTGACTGAACTTCGTAAAAATTTCCGTGAAGCTAATGTAGATTACAAAGTCTATAAGAACACCATGATGCGCCGTGCTTTCGAAGAACTTGGACACGATGATATGTCTGAATTCCTTAAAGGACCGTCATCCATCGCATTTTCACTAGAAGATCCGGTTTCAGCAGCTAAGGTTGCCGCTGAATTCGCAAAAAGCCATGAATTGCTTGAAATCAAATCCGGCGTTGTCGACGGCAAATTGATTTCCACAGAAGAAGTTATTGGACTCTCTAAACTGCCTTCCAAAGAAGTGCTTATCGCTCAACTCCTTGGCGGCTTGAACAGCCCTATCCAAGGTCTTGCCAACGTACTCACAGGCAACATGCGCGGCCTCGCCGTGGTTCTCGATGCTATTCGTGAAAAGAGAGAAAAAGAAGAAGCAACTGCTTAATTACATTTAAAAACGAGACATAGGAGGATATCATGTCAGAAAAAGTAACCGCTCTTATTGAAGAAATTAAAGGTTTAACCGTACTTGAACTTTCAGAAGTTGTTAAGGCTCTTGAAGAAGAATTTGGTGTATCCGCAGCAGCTCCTGCAGCTGTTGTAGCAGCTCCTGTAGCAGGCGGCGCAGCTCCTGCAGCAGAAGAAGAAAAAACTGAATTTGACGTTGTGCTTAAAGACGCAGGTCAAGAAAAAGTTAAGGTTATCAAAGTTGTTAAAGATGCAACCGGTCTTGGTCTTAAAGATGCAAAAGCTATCGTTGACGAAGCTCCTAAAGCTGTCAAAGAAGGCGTTGCTAAAGAAGAAGCTGAAGCACTTAAAGCTAAACTTGAAGAAGTCGGCGCAACTGTTGAACTTGCATAAGCTGATGATGGAAAGCGGCCCTCAGGGGTCGCTTTTTTATGTGCCGCCAAATACAACATATAGATTATTTTACATAAGGCATTAGTTGCATTTTAGATGGAAAAGGAGTAGACTCACCATGGATAGCAAAGTGCATGACAATTGATGTCTTCTGAGGAGGATATTTAATATGGAAGATTTAATTGAACGAGTGCTGAGTCTGGATAAGAAGACGACGGAGCTGGTTCAAAAGAGTGAGGCGGAGCTGGAGTCCGCCAAAGGCGACATTCAAGAGATACTCAACAATTTTGAGTTCACCAGCCATGAAAAGGCGAAGCAGGCGGCCATGGAGGCGTACAACACCATCTTGGAAAACGCCCGCGATGAAGTTCGCCGCATCGTCCGCGACAATGAAGCGCGGCTCAACCACGTAGAATCCATTTACATGAGCCATAAAGATGAACTGTTGGATCAGGCGATTGATCTGTTGGAGCTCAAATGAATTATGCAGCTCTAAATACGAAGATCAGCGCTATCTATGCGAAAACTATAAAGACAGATATTGCTCTGGAGATGTTGGAAAAATCAAAGCGTACTGAAGCTATTGACGTACTCAACACCCGTTTGGGGCTAACCTTGGACAAAAACGCCGAACTCTACGACGTCAACCTCGTCTTGGAATCGGCTTTTTTTAATAAGTTGAAAAGTCTTTTGCACTATATGTCCGGGGCGGATCGCAAGTTCTACGAACTGATTCTGGAACGTTACACCATTCGGGATATCAAACGTGTGCTTCGTACCATCGTCCACGCTCACGATCCGGAGGGGCTGAAGGAAACGCTCTTGGGGCTGGATCCGGACAAGGTGCCGACTAAGGATGAATTTACCGTGGAGGCTTTTATCAAAAAGCTGCAAGGTACGGTGTATGCAAGGCCACTTATTGTCTATAAGGACATGGGACAGGACGAAATGCTCTTCTACATGGAAATGACCTTGGACAAGATCTATTATGACAGTCTCCACCGTGCGTTTGACGATTTGAGTACGAAGAGTGTGCGCTACGCCAAAGATTTGATTGAACAGCATATCGATCTTTTAAATCTCAAGTACATGATTCGTGCAAAGCGCACCTACCATGTGATTCCTGAGGCGCTGATCAACTTTCTGTTGGAGGGAGGGACGCTCTCCTATAAGAAATTGAAAGCTATGGCACTCTTGGATCAGGAAACTTTTGAAGAGAAACTGAAACAATCCCGGCACGCACATCTATTGGAGGGGCGTGTTGAAAATATTGATATTAAACTCGCAAGAGAACTGTATGCCAACTGTCAGACGGTCTATGGCAAGAGCGGGTTCGACATGGGTAAACTGATAAGTTTGACCCTGCTTTTTGAACTCACGGCCCGAGACATTTCCACAGTGCTGCAAGGTCAATCCTTGGGGTTCTTTAGCGGTAGAATTAGGGAACTGATTGCAATTCCTATAAAGGAAGGTGAAGTATGGCAGTAGAAAAAATGGTCATGCTTAGTATTGTAGGACGTCTGGAGCATCTCGACGAGATTGTGCTGGACGTTTTGAAGAGCGAATCCATCGATCTGGTGGATGCCATGACAGAGCTCTCGATAAATAATGCCATTTATCAGCTGGATCCGAACAATGTGGACATGGTTGTCGATTTAAATAATCTTGGTCCCTTTCCTCAAGACCTGGATATGAAAAAGCGAGCCGACCGGGCACAGAAGTTGGTGGCGTATTTCAATATTGAAGATTTGGATCTGGAGGGCAGAGACAACGGCTACACTATGGCGGACTTTGACAAGCTCTACAACGAGACCAAAGCCCTTCGTGATGAAGTAGAAGCCATTGCCGAAGCGCACAAGCGCAATGAAAGCATTGCTGAAAATTTGAAGTTGTTTAATAACGTAGATGTGGACCTCACGGAACTGCGGGAAATGAACTATTTTACCGCACGGTTCGGACGGTTGGAAAAGTCTGCACGCCTGCGGTTAAAAGAAAACTACGACCACATTCTGGCTCTGATTTTTCACACAGGGACGTATAAAGACGAAGAAGTATATCTCGCCGTATATCCCAACGAAGTGCATGAGGAAATCGATCGGATTTTAAATTCGCTCCACTGGATTGACGTGCCGGTGTTGGATCATGCAGAGGGGACGGCAAAGAGCACCTTTGAGCGTCTGCAAGTGGAGGATAAGGCCCTCACAGAGCGACTGATGGCTATTGACAGAGAAAAACAGGATATCTACAACAATCGACGGGAGGAAATTCGTGGGATTCTTGCCAAGGTACTCACCTATGGACGCCTGGAAGAAGTCAAGGGCAAGATGGCGCGCGCCAAGAAGTATTTCCTTCTCTCGGGATGGGCGAGCGAATCGGACTATAAAGCGATGAAAGCTCGGGCGCAGCAGGATGACAAGGTGTTTATCACCGCCTCCGACGATGTGGATGACCAGCTGTTTACACCGCCGACAAAATTGAAAAACAACGCCTTCTTTCGGCCGTTTGAAATGTTGGTGCGGATGTACGGCGTGCCCCACTACACGGAAATTGACCCCACCGTTTTTCTCGGCATCACCTACATGGTACTCTTCGGTGCCATGTTCGGAGACTTGGGTCAAGGCGCCGTGTTCTTCCTGGTGGGCTTGCTTCTTGGAAAGAAGTACCATTCCGATTTCGGGCCGCTTTTGACCCGTCTCGGTGCAAGCTCTATGATTTTTGGTCTGCTCTACGGTTCGGTCTTTGGCAGTGAACAGCTTATCCCGGCACTGTGGATTCGTCCTTTCAACAACATCAACCAAGTCTTGATCTTCGCCATTGCCTTCGGGGTCTTCCTTTTGGTGATGGCTTATGCGCTGAATTTTATCAATGCGTATAGGAACAGGAATTTGGCGGAAGGTCTCTTTGGCGAACACGGACTCTTAGGATTTGTCGTGTTTGTGATGCTGATCTTAATACTTTTGGATGCTGTCGGATACTTGAGTGTGATACCTCGCGGCGTGGCTGTAGGCGTTATTGTGCTCGCCGTCGTGGTGATGATTTTCAAAAAGCCGCTCCTTGCACGGATAACGCATACGCCTCCGGTCTATCATGAAGGTAAAGCCGGCTACTTTATTGAAAGCTCTTTTTCCATTATTGAGCTTTTGATCTCAACACTTTCGGGGATTGTGTCGTTCATTCGGGTCGGTGCGTTTGCCATCAACCACGTGGGGCTCTTTATGGCCTTTCACACCATGGCGGAGATGGCGGATCATGATGTTGCCAATGTAGCCATTTTAGTTTTGGGCAATCTTTTAATCATTGGTCTGGAAGGGCTTATCGTATTTATTCAAGGCCTGCGTCTGGAATACTACGAACTCTTCAGCCGCTACTACAAAGGCAGCGGTGTGGAATTTGAATCGGATAAATTGTCATATAAATAGGAGGAAATCATGGAAATTATCTTAGTTTTAGCATCACTTGTGGTCTTTGCCACCATCTATACCGGTTTTGTCTATATCGAGCGCGGCACGACAAGCGACAAAGCCGGCTTGAAGAAAGTTCTGCGTACCAACCTGTCCGTCTTTATCCCTGTCATCGTGGCAGCCTTTGTCATCTTGGCGCCAAAAGCTGCTGAAGCGGCAACGGCACCGACGCCGGTAAATGGGCTGGGTCTTATTGCGGCGGCACTTTCCACCGGCATGGCAACCATTGGCACGGGTTATGCTGTAGGCATCGTCGGCTCCGCAGCTCTTGGCGCCGTCTCTGAGGACGACTCCATCTTAGGTAAGACCCTGATCTTTGTCGGCCTTGCAGAAGGGATTGCCATTTACGGACTCATTATCTCCATTATGATTCTAGGTAAACTTTAATGAAGTCTTTAGCCATTATGACCAACTTCGAAATGGTGGTGGCGCTTCGCATGAGCGGCTTTGAAGGCCATTACTGCAAAGGGGAAGAGGAGTTGCGAGACGTGTTTAACAGCGCGCTTTCGAACCCTGAGGTGGGGATGATTCTCATCTCTGAAGCGGACTTCAACATCATTTCCGAAGAGGTTTTAGCGGCCAAGTCGAAGAAGCGGGGGCCGCTTATTGTCACCATTCCCGGACGGGAAGGCTTTAAAGACAAAAATTTCATTATGAAGTACGTCAAAGAAGCCGTAGGAATAAAACTGGACAGGTGAGTTTATGATTTATATTGAAAACAAACTTGAGATGTTTGAAAATGTGGTCTATAAGAATCGGGTCACGGAATATGAGCGCAAAAAAGCTCAGTGGGACGAGGAAAAAGAACGCATTCAAAAGGATAAAGCGGCGGCGCTCGCCAGGGAGACGGAGGACATGGTGGCACGCCGGTCCAAGCTTGCCAGGGAGTTGGGCAATGAAGACATTGCCAAAGCCAAGGAACGTCGCCGAGTGTTGGAGCTACAAGTTATGGATGAGCTTCAGGAAGACCTCATTGAAGCCGTGCGGGAGCGGGTCAGCAAGTGGACTGCGACGGAAAACTACCACGCCAAACTCATAGACGGCATCAAGGTCACCATTGATCATTTGAAACCCGGCACCTATTATATGGGACTGACGGGTCGGGATATGGAAGCTTATTTTGATGAGATTCAAACACTGGGCAGAGCGAAGCAGCTGCACTTTATCCCGGTTGTGGAAGAGGACAGCATCATTGGCGGACACATCGTCACGGATGAAGCCAAGACTTATAATCTCAACAACGACCTTTATACGTTGATTGAAGAGACGCGCTACGACATCGGTATGCTGCTGCATAAATTGTTTAAGAAGGAGCGGGGCAATGACTGAAGCTAAAATTATTGAAATCAACGGCCCGGTTGTGGTCGGCGAACCCATGGGCTCCTTCAGTATGCGTGAAATGGTCCAAGTGGGTAAGAAAAAGCTCATCGGCGAAGTCATCGCCGTTGAAGGCGAGCGGGGCATTGTTCAGGTTTACGAAGATACGGAAGGTCTGAAGCGGGATGAGCCCATCTATGCCACCGGCGCACCGCTGTCGGTGCGCTTGGGACCGGGCATGATTGGAGCTATGTTTGACGGGATTGAGCGGCCGCTGAACCGTATCGAATCCGCTCACGGCGCGTTCATTCCCGAAGGCATCGGACTGATGAATTTGGATCTGGAAAAGACCTGGCACTTTGTTCCGACGGTGCATAAAGGCGACAAGCTTTCAGCCGGTGCGATTATTGGCACGGTCGCGGAAACTTCCATGATCACCCACAAGATCTTACTGCCGCCCCATGTGGCAGGTACGGTAAAAAAACTGAGCCGTGAAGGCGACTACAACATCATCGAGGACATTGCCGTCATTGAGACGGAGCATGGGGAGGTACCGGTGCAAATGAGTCACGAGTGGCCGGTGCGTGTGCCGCGTCCTGTAAAAAACTTTGAGGACACCAACACCCTTCTTGTCACCGGCCAGCGCGTTCTCGATGTGTTCTTTCCCATCGCCAAAGGCGGTACGGTAGCCATTCCGGGTTCTTTCGGTACAGGCAAGACCATGACCCAACATCAAATTGCCAAGTACTGTGATGCGGACATCATCGTCTACATCGGTTGCGGTGAACGGGGCAACGAAATGACCGAGGTGTTGGAAGACTTTCCGAAACTGGTGGATCCTTACTCCGGCAACCCGCTGATGGATCGAACCATTCTTATCGCGAACACGTCCAATATGCCGGTAGCCGCTCGTGAAGCGTCGATCTACACCGGGATCACCATGGCCGAATACTTTAGAGATCAAGGGTATGATGTGGCGATGATGGCGGACTCTACGTCCCGTTGGGCGGAAGCGCTGCGTGAAATTTCCGGACGTCTGGAAGAGATGCCGGCAGAAGAAGGCTATCCGGCCTACCTACCAAGCCGCATTGCGGGGTTTTATGAACGGTGCGGCCTGGCGGAGACCTTAAGCGGTGAGACGGGTTCGGTGACGACCATCGGCGCCGTCTCACCGGCAGGCGGGGACTTCTCCGAACCGGTCACTGAAAACACACGGCGTTTTGTCAATACCTTCCTCGCTTTGGATAAGGATCTTGCCTACTCCAGACATTATCCGGCCATTCACTGGCTCAATTCGTATTCCGGCTATGTCCCTCAGCTGTCCAATTACTATGACAACCGACTGGAGGGGGATTTGCCTGAACTGCGGCGCAAGTTCTTAAAAATTTTGCATGAGGAGTCCAAACTTCAAGAGATCGTCATGTTGGTCGGCGAAGATGTCCTGCCGGACAATGAGCGTTTTACGTTGGAGATCGCGAGGATTGTCAAGGTGGGCTTCCTGCAGCAAAACGCCTTTCATAAAGTCGATACCTTTGTGCCGTTGGAAAAGCAGTACGAGATGCTTCACACCATTGACGTCCTCTATGAAGAAGGCATGAGCGTTTTGAACATGGGGGTCAGCATCAACGAAGTCAAGGACGAGAAGCTGATTGCCGACATTGTGAATATGAAGTATGACATCACGAACGACGACTTTGCACAGTTTACGGTGCTGAACAACCGCATTCGCGAATACTATCGCAACTTGCGTATGCAATATGGACAGGAGGATGAGGCATGAGAAAAGAATACTTGCTTTTAGATAAAGTGCAAGGTTCGATGATTGAACTCTCCGGACTGCACCATGTGGCCTTCGGCGAGATTGTGGAAATTAAATCCGAGGGCAAGGACCCGGTGGTGGGACGGATTATCGGTATCGTTCGAGACAAAGCTGTGGTTCAAGTCTTTGGGGAGTCCATGGGCATCTCCACGACCAATACTAAGGTCATCTTTGAGGGCAAGCCTTTTGAAATCCCTCTCTCGGGAGACATTCTCGGCCGTGTCTTTAACGGCATCGGACGGGCCAGCGACAAGGGCGGCCCCATCTATGCGGACAAGAGCTATAATGTCAACGGTCGTCCTATGAACCCGGTGGCTCGTGAGTATCCGCGCAACTATGTGGAAACCGGGATTCGCGGTATTGATGCCCTGATGACCCTCATTCGAGGGCAAAAGCTGCCGATCTTTTCCGGTTCCGGTCTGCCTCACAATGAGCTGGCGGCGCAGATTGTCCGTCAGGCGCACACCGCTGACGGCGACAGCGATTTTGCCGTTGTCTTTTGCGGCATGGGACTTAAGCGGGAAGTGGCGAGCTATTTTATCGACAACTTCTTGGAAGCCGGGGTTATGGACAAGGTGGTCATGTATTTGAACTATGCCGATGACCCGATTATGGAGCGGATCATTGCACCGAAGTGTGCACTGACGGCGGCGGAATACCTCGCCTTTGAAGAGCACCGTCATGTGCTGGTTATTATGACTGACATGACCAGCTACGGCGAAGCGCTTCGGGAAGTGAGTTCACAGCGCTCGGAAGTGCCGTCGCGCAAAGGCTATCCGGGGTATCTCTACTCCGATCTTGCCGCCATCTATGAACGGGCGGGGATGATTAAAGGCGTGGAGGGGTCTGTGACCTTGATTCCGATTCTGACCATGCCGTCTGACGACATCACCCATCCGATTCCGGACCTTACCGGCTATATCACCGAAGGTCAAATCGTACTCAGTCGGGACTTGAACAGTCAGGGGATTTATCCGCCGATTGATGTACTGCCGTCCTTGTCGCGTCTGATGAAGGACGGCATCGGTGACGACTACACCCGTGACGACCATCCGGACGTGTCCTCACAGCTCTTCGCATCGTATTCCCGCGTCATCGAAGTTCGAGCTTTGGCTCAAATCATTGGCGAAGAGGAATTGCCTGAGGGCGACAAGAAACTGTTGGAATTTGGTCGGCGGTTTGAAGAGGAATTTATAGGACAGGACTTTCACGACAACTCGTCCATGGCTGCGACGTTGGACAAGGCATGGGAACTGCTCCACGTGCTTCCTGAAGAGGCCTTGGAACGGATCGACCCTAAGATCAAGGCGAAGTACTACTGATGGCAAAAAAAGTTACTGCAACGAAAGCAAATTTAATCAAAGTCAAAGAGTCCCTTGCCTTTGCGAAGAAGGGTTACAGTCTGCTCGATAAAAAGCGAACCGTGCTCATTCGTGAGATGATGCGCTTAAATGAGCGGGCGGAAACCATTCAGGCGGAGATTGAAGCGGCCTTTAAAAAGAGCTACGAGGCACTGACTATGGCAAGCGTCACCATGGGCTGGGAAGCAGTGGTGGATTTGTCGCTCTCCATGCCCAAAGAAGAACCCTACAGCTTAGGGTATCGGTCGGTTATGGGTGTGGAGATCCCTGAGGTGCACTACCGTAAGCTCAATCCCAAGAGCACCTTCTCCATTTATGAGACGACCTTTGCCTTTGACCAGGTGTATCTCGAGATGAACGCCCTGAGAGAAAAAGTCTATGAGCTGGCGGAAGTGGAGACCAGTTTGTACAAGCTGGCCAAGGAGATAAAAAAGAGTGTGAAGCGTGCCAACGCATTGGAAAAAATTCAAATTCCACGCAGTGAGAAGACCCTTCATGACATTGAAGACGTCCTTGCGGAAAAGGAGCGGGAGGATTTCTTCCGGCTTAAGCGCGTGAAACACAATACACAAAAATAGTTATGGAGGAGGGTAACCTCCTCTTTTTTTGTATGGAGTGGAAAGCCGTCGGCCTTCACGATACAATAGAGAGTATAGGAGGGACAGCCATGAAGCGAGACATTTTTCAGATGATACAGGACAAGCGGGAGACGGTGTCGTTTGCCATGCCCGGGCACAAACATCGAGGTGCCTTTGACTTCACCTTGTATGATGACACCACGGAGGTGATCGGTGCAGACAATCTGCTGAATCCCGAGGGGTGCATACTGGAGAGTGAACGCCGTTTGGCCGCGCTCTACGGCGCCGAAGAGAGCTACTATATCACCGAAGGATCGACACAGGCCATGCGTGTGGCGCTTTCGATGTTGACCCGACGGGGAGATAGGATTCTCATGCAGCGCAACTCACACAAATCCGTCTACAACGCTGTCATTCAAATGGGGTTGGAGCCGGATTATCTCTTTTGCAAGTATGATGCTGAGCACGGCGTGCTTCTCGGAGTGATGCTTGATGATCTGGAGGCGAAGCTGAAGTCGGACTTGGGGATACGAGCTGTGGTCATTACCAGTCCGGACTACTTTGGCCTTATTCAGAACATCAAGGCCATTGCCGAACTGGTGCACCGTTACGGAGTCCGACTGATCGTCGATGAAGCTCACGGCGCGCATCTGGCCTTTACGTCGCTAAAAGGGTTGAGTGCTGTACCCTATGCGGACTGTACGGTGCAGTCCACCCACAAGACTATGCCGGCTCTCACCGGCTCCGCGCTCCTTCATACCAACGGCATACCGAGAGATAGGTGTATTAAACATATGGCTTTTGTGATGAGCACGTCGCCGTCATACCTGTCCATGCTTTCCTCTGAGTATGCTGTGGCCTATTGTGATGCCAACAGGGAGGGCTTTAGCCGGGCGGCGGAATTGATTCACACCACGGCAGAGCATTTGAACGGGGCCATCGAGGTCTTGAGGGTACGGGATGAGAGTATTGTGGCGGTGGATCCGATGAAACTTGTCTTTCGCACGCGGGGATGCACCGGGCTTGAGATTGAGAATGAGCTCTCAATAGGATATAATATAGATTTAGAGATGGGGGATTTAAATTATGCCCTTGCCATGGTCAGTCCACTGAATACCCCGGGGGATTTCAGGGCTCTCGAGGCGGCCATCAGGGAGGTGAGTCGCGGCGACTTTTTGCCCATAGCGACAAGCTATCGCACTGTGGCGCCGTGGGAAGCCATGCCGATGGATCAGGGATTTTTTGCCCCAAGTGAATACATTGATATCGATGAGGCTGAAGGGCGCATTGCCGCAAACATGATCATGCTTTATCCGCCGGGGACGCCTATTGTGGCGCCGGGGGAGGTCTTTACTAAAGACGTGCTGACGGTGATGGGAGCGCACAGACGGCTCATCGGAGTCAAAGAAGGAAAGTGCGAGGTAGTATGCAACTCTTTATAGCCTTTGAAGGACCGGACGGTTGTGGGAAGACCACCATCGCAAGTCGCATCACAGAGACCCTACAGGCCGACTATGACGTCGTCAGGACGAGGGAGCCGGGAGGCACGGCGATATCTGAAACGATTCGCAACTTGATATTGGACAATCACAACGTGGCCATGACAGCACGCACCGAGGCGCTTCTCTATGCGGCGGCTCGGGCTCAGCACACTGAAGAACTCATTCGTCCGGCACTTGATGCGGGCAAGATCGTCATCACCGAGCGCTATGTGATTTCCTCGTATGTCTATCAGGGGTTTGCAAGGGGACTTGGTGTGGAGGCTGTCAAGGCGATCAATGCTTTTGCCACGGCACAGCTTAGACCCGACATCACATTTATCTTCGACACGAAAGCACAACGCAGTGTTGAACGCAAACTCATGCTCGGCGCCGACCGCATGGAAAATGCCGGAGCGTCCTTTCATGACTCTGTGGCTCAGGCCTATCGCCATTTTTATGACGACGACGGCGTGGTGGTCATCGATGCCACCCAATCCATTGACGAGGTCTATGCAGCGTGTATGCGCGAAATTGAAACGAGGTTATCATGAAACTGATTTTATCCATTGTCCAGGATGTGGACGCAGACAATGTAGTGGAACGCCTGACTGAAGCGGGCTTTCGCGTCACACGAATGAGCACCACCGGCGGCTTTTTAAAGAGCGGCAACTCAACCCTTCTCTCCGGCGTTGAGGATGAGCAGGTGAGCGCGTATCTGAGCTTACTGCAAAACAATGCGAAAACTCGTGAAGTCACCCGAACAGTACAGACTATCAGCATTCCGGGCACGGCTCTGATGCCTACGCCTGTACGGGTCACGGTGGGCGGGGCGACCGCCTTCGTACTGAACATTGTTGATTTCAAGAAATTTTGAGGTGACACTATGAAAATGATGATTGCCATTGTGCAGGATAAATTTATCGATAAACTGATGAGCACGTTCTATGATGCTGAAATCTATGTGACCAAGATCGCATCGTCCGGCGGCTTTTTCAAAAACGGCAACACGACGCTGCTTCTCGGTGCGGAAGAAGAGAATCTGGAAAAAGTCTACAAGATTTTCAGAGAGATCACCGAAGCTGAAGAAGTGGATACGGCACGCGGCCGAGTGCAAGTCTCCGGGGCCACGATCTTTGTGGTGGATGTGGAAGACAGTTTGAGAATCTGATGTTTCGATTTGTAGGCAATGACGGCGTGGTGAGCGCATTGGAGCGTGACTTGAAATCCGGGAACATCGCTCACGCCTACCTCTTTGTAGGCACACCGGGAATCGGCAAGTTCACCTTGGCGAAGGAATTCGCCGGGCGCATTGCCTCCGATGCGGCGGACATCACAGTGGTGCGCGGTGACACCATAAAAAAAGAGACCATCGAAGGGATTGTGGCAGACAGCTACATAAAGCCTTACAGCGGACGCTATAAAGTCTATCTTATCGACGGGTTTGAACACGTGAGTGTGAGCGGGCAAAATGCGTTGTTAAAGACCTTGGAAGAGCCTCAGGCGCACGTCAAAATCATCCTCACTGCAGGGTCAACGGAAGGCGTTTTGCCGGTGATTGTCTCACGCTCCCGAGTCATCCGCTTTAAAGACGTGGGGGATGCACAGATAGAAACCTTTTTAAGGGAGAATTTGGCACTGGGAGAGGCCAACGCCAAGCTGTTTTCAAGAATCAGCGCAGGCTCGGTGAGGCGGGCACTGGAGTATGGTGAAAACCCCGGCGCGCTGGAATTTCGCGCGCGGTGTCTTCGGGTGATTGACCGACTGCTCAATTTGAGTAACCCCTTTGATGAGATGGCATTTTTTAATGAGCACAAAGATCAGTTGGAAGAATTTTTCAGCATCTACAGTCTTTTTTTGAGGGACATCATCTTCAACAACCTGAACGTCCCCGATGCCATTATCAACATCGACGCCATGGCCTTTATAGAAAAACAGCATCTGAGCACGGAAGAATGTCTCAGTCGCTATCAAGCCATTCGCAAGACCCGACGCTACTTACGGGACAATACAAACTTTGAGCTCGCAATAGGAGGGCTTTTAATTGGAAAATAAAGTACGAGTACTGGGGATTCGTTTCAAGAAAAACGGAAAGATCTATTATTTTAATCCGGCGGATTCCGGCGCCGAACTGAATGATCATGTCATTGTGGAGACGGCTCGGGGTTTGGAATACGGCACAGTTGTCACGGAAAAGACCATCGATCCGACCTCGATGAAGTCGGAGCTGAAAAAGGTGGAGCGCATTGCCACGGACGAGGACACGGCTCAGCATATCAACAATCGCAACGGGGCTAAGGAAGCTCACCTGGTCTTTGAAGATCGTGTAGCGCACCATCACCTTCGCATGAATCTTATCAATGTGGAATACACCTTCGACCGCTCCAAACTTCTCTTCTATTTCACCGCCGAAGGACGTGTCGATTTCAGAAATCTGGTGCGCGACTTGGCACAGATTTTTAGAACGCGCATTGAACTGCGTCAAATCGGTGTGAGGGACGAAGCGAAAACCGTGGGCGCGTTGGGGTGCTGCGGTCGAGAGACGTGCTGTTCTTCCTTTTTGAGTGAATTCAGTCCCGTCTCCATTAAAATGGCTAAAGATCAGGGGCTCTCCTTAAATCCCACCAAGATTTCCGGCGTGTGCGGCCGACTGATGTGCTGTCTGCGCTACGAACAGGAAGGCTACGAGTGTATCATCAAGCGGATGCCGCGCCAAGGCGAGTTTGTGGAAACCCCTCAAGGCAAAGGCACCGTGGTAGGCACCTATACCATTCAGGAGTTGGTGAAAGTCGCCTTTAATCATGGGGACGAAGTGGATTACGGCATCTTTGATCTGGACGACATTAAGCGCACCCGAAAAGTCAACCGCGCCTTTAAAGTGAACAAGTCCGAGTTGAAAGATGATGTGGCGACGGATCAGGATTTGAAGGCTTTGGAGCAAGAATGATGCGCATCAAAGAGCTGTGTCACACACTGTACTTAAAACTTCATACAGCGCTCTCATTGCGCTACACGAAAAAAAACACAGCATACCACATCTGTGTTTTTTTCCTTGCCATGGTAGCGGCGAGCAGTTTTTATTACTACTTGGAATTTCTGCCTCTACCGACTCCTGTTCAGTATGGAGTGATGAGCCTGGGATTTTTTCTGATCTTTGAACTCGGGACGGCGCTGCTTCGGCTTGTGACAGGGTGCCTGCGCCAACTGACATCGCAAAGCCTGGCGCTCATGGTACTGAGCCTTGCCGTGTGGGGTGTCACCTTACACACCATGGCGGACACGTTGGATCTGGACGATCTTCACGTTATTTTTGCAGCCGTGTGCCTCAGTGCGCTCACCACACTCTTTACCCGAAGTCTTGCCGCCGTGAAAAACGGATACGGCTTGCCGAAGCTCACCTTATTTGTCACAGCTCTTGGCCTAGGTCTTATCGCTGCTGCGAGTTTCTACCCCGGTCGCGCCACCCTCACCAAACACTTCAAAGGCACGAAAACCCTGGATGCACCCATTCTGTTTGCCGCATCCCACACGGACTATGAGGGACCCGGCGTGAACCTCAACAGTCTGGTTCACGTGGAGAGCTTTGACAACAAAGTCCGCCGGGCATACTTCGGCCGAGGCTTTGACAATGTGAAGATGGCAGGCAGGTTGTGGTTACCCGAGACAGATCAGCCTGTGCCTCTTGTGGTACTCGCTCACGGCAATCATCGCTTCACCACGGCAAGTCACCTGGGCTATGATTATCTCGGCAGCTACTTGGCGCGTCGCGGTTATGCCTTTGCCAGCGTGGACATGACCATGTTAAACAGTGCCTTTAAGTTGGGCATCGGCAATGAAAACGACGCCCGGGCAAAGCTGCTGACGGATAACGCTACCTATCTTATACACGACAGTGACTATGCCAAGGCTTTAAGCGGCGAGGTGGTCTTTATGGGACACTCTCGAGGCGGCGAAGCGGCGGCAATTGCCGCAAGTTTTGCCGAACTGCAATACAATCCCGACACCGGCGACAAGCTGGAACGCACCTTGAAACCTCGGGGCGTCATCACCCTTGCCGCCACCATGGGTCAGTACGAGCCGTCGGGCAAACCCCTCACCCTGCACAACAACCTTCTCGCCATTCACGGCGCAGGAGACACCGATGTGGACAACTTTGAGGCGCTTGGGCTGTATAATCGCACCGTGCCACCGCAGGGAGGGCTCAAGTCCGCCGTGTACCTTGCCTACGCCGACCATTCCAACTTCAACACCACATGGGACTACGACACCGATCCGCCCGATGCGTTCTTTTTAAATCACGCTCAGCGTCTGGAACAGGCGGCGCAGCAAACCGTGACTGAAGAGCTGGTACTGGCCTTTTTAAATCAAATCTTTTACCGTGAGACGCCGCAGGATTTTTTTCAGGTGCCTGAAACCTACGAAGGTTTTGAGTACGGTGTGTGGAGTCGAGTGGCCTACCCGGGTGCCCGACTGCTTGCCGACTTTGAGGAAGACTACGACCTGATCACATTTCCCTACGGCAGTGTGCGCTTCTCGGGAAGTGTCACTGAAGAAGGGGATGACGCCTTTGACGGTACGGCGCTTCGTCTCAGCAAAGGAGCCAGCTATACTCTGGACTTTAGCGAGCCCGTACAGGCCGCAGCCTATCTCAGTCTGGACATTAAACCCGAAACCGACTCGGAACGGGACTTTGAAGGCGTGGATATCACAGTGGAAGATAAATCGGGGCACACCCGAACCGTCAACACCGACACCTATCGCCGTCCTCTCGGCGAGGTGACCCATGTGCTGTACAAGTCCGACCTCATCACCCACGCCGCCAATCACAGAAACGGTTTTGACACCGTGCGAGTTCCCCTTGCCGATGCTACACGTGACGGGACGGTGGCGCGGATCACATTAAAGGCCAAAGACAGTGCATTCATCGACACAATTTCTCTGACCGACTGAAGATTTTTGATTGATATCATCCATTAAGGGTATGTAGGTATAAAGGAGTAGGTGAGATGAACAATACGCTGCTGATCAATGAGATCAATCCCGACAAACGACAGGAAGCACATGACGTCTTCTTTTTAATTGGTGATATGGATCAACATACCGGCGTCTTACTGGATACATTTAATGCGGTGGATTCCAAGTATTACGGGAAGGGAAAATTGAAGCACAACGGCCTCAGCCTGCGCATTGAAACATGGTGTATTCCGGAAGTCATCGAAACTATAGTCAACTTAAACATTGAACTCTTTGGGGTCTACGAACTTTATGGACTCGACTGAGAGTTAACGGAGGGAGAAAATTATGGAAAATCTGGTACAAGGACTCAACACACAGTTTAACTTTGAAATCGAAAGCGCATATATCTACTTAGCTATGTCGTCATACTGCAAAGCTCAAGGTATGGACGGCTTCGCACACTTTATGTATCATCAAGCTAAAGAAGAAATGGAACACGCTCATAAATTCTATGAGTTCCTTCACGACACTGATAACGAACCGACACTGGAAGCTATTGCAAAACCGGAAGTGAACGGAGGCGCGTTCATCAACATCTTCCAACAAGCTTACGAACACGAACAAGAAGTTACCCGTCGCATTCGTGAACTGTACAAGAAAGCTCAAGACGACGACAACTTTGAAACCCTTGAATTCCTCGGTTGGTTCATCAAAGAACAAGTTGAAGAAGAAGACAACTTCAGAGGCATTTTGGAACGTCTCGAACGCATCGGCGAAAGCTGGAGCGGTCTTTATATCTACGACCGTGAACTCGGCCAACGCTAAAGAAGCCATCAAACTCCCTTTGGGGAGTTTTTTTGTACATAAAAACACTCGGTTCGTGGATTGTCCATAAGCGTAAGACGGATCCATGAACTGTGGATAACGGTTGGCGAAAACAACATGACATACCGAGTACGAGGTGAAGCGTCCAAAGTACTCGGTATTTTCTTGCAAAAAATGGACAGGACCTGTCATAGCATTCACCGCACGGTAAGGATGTTGTCAGCGACAGGTAACTTTTACCGCTCCGGCCGATATATAAGTAAAGGAGGTGAGAACATGGACAACGCCAAAGTCAGACTCGTATATGCCGACGGCACCACCACAACAGGTGCCACACGCACCGCATCCCGGACCTACTCCGGACTCAATCCTCAGGCCGCAGAAGCACATATCCAGGATATGGTCGTCGCATTAAACGCCATCACACAAAGTCCGGCGCTGAAAACCTACAAAATTGTAGAGACAGAAATCCCGGAAAAGATTGAAGCTTAAGAGCACAGTCAGCACAAGGACAAACCACCGTAACTTAAAAATTATCTAATTGAAAGGAGATACCATGGCAACGACCAACACACTGGAAGTCATCTTCCTCGATGAAGCAGGCGATACCAAACGTTTCAGCTTCAACGATCCGAAATCCGATATCACCGCAGAACACGTCCAAGCATTCGGTCAATCCGTTATCACCACCGAGCTCTTTCAAAGCCCGGAAGGCGATGCCATGACCCAAGTGAAGCGTGCCTACGTGAGATCCGTCACCGAACGTGATCTCATTGAAGACGTCACCGCCTGACAAAAGGCTGGGACACAGTAAACAGTATGGAAGAAAGGTGAGAACGCTATGGACGAACTGATCAGCCTGGTAGGCAATGTCGGCTTTCCCATCGCCGTCAGCTGCTACCTGCTTATACGCGTGGAAAAGCGCATCATCGAACTCACACACTGCATCCAAACCTTAAGTGCCAACATCAGTCACTTGAGCTAGGATGCTTTTTGTATGCCCGGAAAGGTTACCACAGGGCACACATCATCGGGCATAGTTTGTCAATCGAGTCAGTGTCACACATAATACGGTCTACAACGTTAGCGAGGTAACAGCTCTGTAACACAACTGTAATTTTACTTTGCTTTGGATGGTGTATAATGAAGATAATGAGGAACAATGACAATTAAATATTATCCATAAGACACTTATGTGACGATGCGAATAATGTTTACTTGTCACCTCAGAGACTGTGCGTTCACACAGTCGGCAAAAGTTTAAGACTTTTGTAGGTCTACAAAATTTTTAAGGAGGTCGAAAGACAAGATGAACAAGAAACTTCTTTCCCTAGTACTGACACTAGTTATGGTACTGGGCACATTCACATCTGTCTTCGCAGCCGAAACAACAACTGAAGAAAAAGTTGAGAAAGTAGTTGGAAAAGACAACAAAATCCAATACGTTATCGACAAAAAATTAGTTGAAGGTTACGAAGATGGTTCTTATCAATTAGATAAGACAATCACCAGAGCAGAAATCACCAAACTGTTAGCATTAGCCAACGGTCACGAAGACCTGTCCAAAAAACTTCAAGGTTCTATCAACATCTACTCCGACGTTGATGCAACCCACTGGGCAAACGGCGTGATCACTGTAGGTACCACCGTACCATCAGCAGCCAACGGACTGGCAATGCTCCAAGGTTATCCAGATGGATCCTTCAAACCAGAAAACAACGTCACCTATGCAGAACTTGCAAAAATGCTCGTCGTACTGGTTAAAGAAGACCTCACCGCAGACATGGCCAAAACAGCCAACGCAAACTGGGCCGGTCAATGGTTAACATGGGCAACCCAACTTGGTATTCTTGACGACGTAACTGTAACTGATGCTAACGCAGCAGCAACACGTGGCGATGCATTCACCATGGTATACAACGCACTGTACAAACTCGTCAACTTCAGAAGAGTTCCAGTAGATGCTAAGCTCGGCGTACTTTCCGCACTTAGAAACAACAAACTCACCCTGAACCAAGATGACAAACAAACTTACACCGTAACTACCGACACCGTATTCGTACAAGCTAACGGCGCAAGCAAGACCAACATGATCAAAGTTAAAGACATCACCAACCCAGATTACTACCTTGGATCTTTAGTTCGCGTACTTGTTAACGACAAAAACGAAGTAACACACATCCTTGAACTGGGTAACCCAGAGTTCATGGCTCTTGGCGCAGATGTCAACACCGTACAAGACGGCAACAGCCGTTGGGAAGGTGTAGCTGATGCAACCGTATCAACTGAAGCGCTTGAAGTAGGAACTTTAGACAAATACAACGCAGATGCACTTACTAGCTATGCAACCATCAAATTCAACGACAACAACACTAAAGCCAATGCTATTACATTTGTAAGCCCTAACTATGGTACCGTTGAATTAAAAGTTAACGATGACACTCGTGTATTCGTAGCTAACCCTTACAACAACCAAATGAGAGAAGTTGAAGACTTAGCAGCAGCAGTAGCCCTGATCGGTTTCCAAAACTATGACGAATACAAGATTCCAAACGTCTATGCAGGATATGACACCAATGGCTACGAAGGCGTTATCCAAGGCTTCAACACCAACGGACAAACTGCAAAAGTTATCGTGTTCAACACAGTAACCAAAGCAAAAGGAAGCGAATTATACCGCGTTATTAACGAAACCAACTACAACTACGGCGTAACCCTTGAAAAAGCAAACGGCGAACTCGTAGATGCTAACGTTATGACCAACCTGTCCGTATTCCCATACAACTACAACAATAAATTTGATATCGTTGAAGTCACTTATTCCGCAGCAAACGGCACTGATGAATACGGTATGGTTCTTGATCACAGCGACGTTAACAAGCACCCAATCGTAAGAGTAGTTGATCTTAAAGATGACGGCCGCACCCTTCAAGTCGTTGACGAACACGGTTTCCAAACCATCGTAAACCTTGACGATGCCGACATCTTCTCAGCCATCAGATTCGACAAACTCGAAGCAGGCACCGTAATCCAACTTGGTGCAAACGAAGGCAACAACGTACCGAAAGTCGTATCCATCCTTCCAAGAGATACTCACCTTGACGGTGCACTCCAAAACAACTGGACCGCATTCCAAGGCAACACTTATGTAGGTAAAGTGCTTAGCGTCAAAGATGAAGATGCGAATACAGCGCTGGTAACCATTGATGTGTACAACAACGCATTCGACGTTGATGATTCTCACCACATTGAAAATTACTATGTAGCAAAAGACGATGCAAAACTTCTCGTTAACTTCGTAGATGTACAAGTTATCTTCTCCGTAGACAATATGTCCGGCCTTTATGGCAAAGTATTGGCTACCAACTTCCGAGTTAACGATGGCACTCACGATGGTGAAGGAACTCCTATCGAAGTAGCAGCAGTTGCAGAAGCTAAAGCAGCTTTCAACGAAGCAGCAGCCAACGAAGTTACAGCACTTAACGCAGATCCAGCTGTTGCTGGTAAAGTAGCTTTCGCGTTCGATGCTAATTCACCGGAAGTAGCAACCATGACCATCACTGGCGGCACTGCTGCTGATGCTGAGGCATTAGTAACCGCAGGTATTGCACATTTACAAAAGCTTTACGAAGCAGGTATTCAATCTTTCACTGTTGGTGGAAAGACTATCGTAGCTCCAAACACTGACGTAAATGAAATTTCTGCCGCCATTCTTTCTGTAGTTGCAAATGGTGCTACCGTTCCGGTAGAGTACACTTATGATAAAGACGGCGTATCCTTTACAGCAACCGTTAACGTTAACGTGGTTGTAGCTAATTCTGGCAACTAAAGCTTGATAAGTTAAACAAAAAAGAAAGAGAGCAATCTCTTTCTTTTTTTATGTCTGAAAATTATAGAGTCTGATGGTCGAGAGCTATGGTAAGGTTTTGTCCCGGAGTGGGATCATCAGTGTTACTTTTTAACGCATCATTGAGAAGTGACGTTACAGACATGTCATACCGCGGGAATCTTTGGGATAGCTTGTTCAGGTTCTTTTCAAGATGTCAAGCAGCTTTTCCCTTTGGGGTTAGTTGAGAAAGGCTGTATCACAGTGTATAATATAGGCGTATATTGTGTCATTTTTGAGATGAATTAGCTGGCGATAAATAACGCAAAATTACAGGAGGTATATCATGGACAAACGGGTAGGCAAAGTAGCTCTGGCCCTTGTATTATTAGGCGGCACCGTCACGCCTGCCTTAGCACAGGAGATGACCGTGCCAAGGGACAATGTAAAAATCCAATGGCTGGTGGATAAGGGATGGGTCATTGGACGCGGGGATGTCGGCTATGAGCTGGATAAAACCATCACCCGTGCCGAGTTCACCAAGATGATTGTCGTCGGGGAAAACTTGGAAGCGTCCGCCGAGACTAAAAAGGTGTCTGCATCCAAGTTTACTGACGTCGACACAACCTACTGGGCCAATGGTTATATCAACGCCGCTGTGGAAAAAGGTTTTATAAAAGGCTATGAAGACGGCACTTTTAGACCGGACGACAAGATTAAGTACAGCGAAATTCTCGCCATGTTGTCTCGTCTGCACCCGGCTTTTAAAGAAGTCACTACTGTAGAACCGTGGTATGCACCCTATGTCACTTTCAGTAAAGCAAACGGCATTCTGGAAGGCGTGGACATTCCAAACCAAGACTACACCCTGGATGGACTCCGTGAAGAAACCTTTGAGCTTATCTATAATCTGTACCACAACCGTAAAGTGGAGGTAGCGAAGAAGACCACTGTCACCACACCGGCACCGGTCTACCGTTGGGTGTCTGCGCCGGGAAGATGGGAAGTGGGGAACATCGTGCCGCCGCACGCTGACTATCACCGAGTGAATTTCTATGTGGACGGCAGTCTCTACAGCACCCAAACGACACGAGAGTATGTCACTGCACCGAAAAGCCCTGTTAAATCTGGCAAGACATTTATCGGCTGGGTGGACAGCTTGGGAAGTAGGTTCAATTTTACCGCGCCTGTCTATAGGGACATCAACCTCTATGCCCGTTTTGAAGAGACGGTTCAACCGGTTGAGAGCTACTATGTCAATTTCAACACTGCCGGCGGCTCTGCGGTAAATGGCTTGTGGGTCACAAAAGGACAGACTGTGGCACGACCTGCCGATCCGACTCGACCAGGCTATACTTTCTTAGGTTGGACATTAAACGGTGACATGTATCGTTTTAATACACCGGTCTACAGCAACATGACTTTGACGGCCAGTTGGACGAAAGATCCGGTAGTTGATCCTGTGGTCAACCACACCGTGACCTATGACTATAATGGCGGGACAGGAACGATGACGACAGAAACCGTCGAAGACGGGAAGTTTGCTACACTGCCGACGCCGACTACGGCACCGACGGGTCCTGACGGTAACGCCCTCACCTTTGAGGGATGGTATGACGGAGAGACGCGCTACACGAAAGACATGCCGGTAGCTCGGGATATGACCTTAAAGGCAACGTGGAGCATGGCGGCGGCACCACTGGAACCGGCTGATCCCATTGTGGTCAACCACACCGTGACCTATGACTATAATGGCGGGACAGGGACGATGACAAAAGAAACCGTAGAGGACGGGAAGTTTGCTACACTGCCGACGCCGATCACGACACCGACGGATCCTAACGGCAACGCCCTCACCTTTGAGGGATGGTATGACGGAGAGACGCGCTACACGAAAGACATGCCGGTAGCTCGGGATATGACCTTGAAGGCAACGTGGAGCATGGCGGCGGCATTAATAGAACCGGCTGATCCTATTGTGGTCAACCACACTGTGACCTATGACTATAATGGCGGAACAGGAACGATGACGACAGAAACCGTCGAAGATGGCAAGTTTGCCACACTGCCGACGCCGACCACGGCACCGACGGATCCTGACGGCAACGCCCTCACCTTTGAGGGATGGTATGACGGAGAGACGCGCTATACGAAAGACATGCCGGTAGATCGGGATATGACCTTGAAGGCAACGTGGAGCATGGCGGCGGCATCACTGGAACCGGCTGATCCTATTGTGGTCAACCACACTGTGACCTATGACTATAATGGCGGGACAGGGACGATGACGACAGAAACCGTCGAAGACGGCAAGTTTGCCACACTGCCGACGCCGACTACGGCACCGACGGGTCCTGACGGTAACGCCCTCACCTTTGAGGGATGGTATGACGGAGAGACGCGCTACACGAAAGACATGCCGGTAGCTCGGGATATGACCTTGAAGGCAACGTGGAGCATGGCGGCGGCATTAATAGAACCGGCTATGGAAAAACGTACGGTGACCTTTGATACCGATGGCGGGACAGCCGTTGAGCCTGTGACAGTGACGCAGGGTGAGGTTGCCGAGGCACCGACGGCGCCGACCAAAACAGGTTTTACGTTCGCTGGATGGACATTACAGGGTGAAGCCTATGATTTTACCGCACCGATCAATGACAATATCACTTTGACAGCTCAATGGGTGAAAGACCCTGAGCAGTGGGCAACGGTCACCTTTAAGACCTTTGACTTTGCAGAGCCTGTTGCGGCGGTGGAAGTGCTTAAAGGACAGGCCTTAGGCACCAATCCGTCCGTCACGTTAAAGTATGATGAGATGGATACGTTTAAAGGGTGGACGACAGGCGGCGATGCACCGCTCAAGACCGATGTATCTCAAGACGTCGTCAACGGGAACACGGAATATGTGGGTATCTTCAGTCGCGATGTGTTGTTGACCTTAGCTGATGGCGAGACACTAAACCCTATTGCAGATCAGCAAGATCTGTATTCCGGGATTGAATTGTTATCCGGCATGGACGGCACGCTCACCTCTCGGCCGCTAACGGACGATGAAAAAACGGAACTTATCAGCCATATTCCGTATGGCTATAAGTTGTCAACTGCAGCCTGGGCAAGTAATTTAAATACTTTCGAAATTACCCGCCGAGATGGAACGGAGACTATGCCGACGGTGCCTGTGGTACTGGTTTATGTAGATAAGTTTTTAGAATTCACCGCGACATTTAACACAGATGGTGGCACGCCGCAACCGAAGGACCAAACGATTCGCGAAGGAGGCAGCTTTACACGTCCTCAAGATCCTCAAAAAGAGGGCTTTACCTTCTTAGAGTGGCGGGTATCAGGGGAAACTAAAGCCTTTGATTTCGCTACGCCACCGAAGACCGGCGTCAATTTGGTTGCCATCTACAAAGAAAATCCTGTCGATCCGACACTCATGAGCGATGCGGACAAGACAGCGATTGATCAGGCCTTTGAAACACTTATGGCGGCAACGGTTAAAGCTGTCAACGGCAATGCGAAAAATGTGTATTATCACGTCGATTACACGGCAGGCAAGCCGGGACACTATGACGTGGCGATTAATCCTGAACACGGTGATGTATATATTACCAAGACCGTTTCTGAGCGCGCAGGATTGCCTACAGCGATGGTGAATTTTATCACGGCGGGACACTGGAAACGGGGCGACGTGCCGGAAACTTTGTCCAAGGTGAAAGTGACAAATGTGAACGACGTGTCGAAGTCGCGGTTTATTGAGCGGGAGGATCTTGTCCGACTGAGTAAAGGCGAGCTGTCTGCGGCCGCGGGGATTTTGAAATACTTCTTACCGGAGACTCCGCAATTTTTAAAAGAGCTTCCGGGCAATGAGGTTCAAATTGATTACTACTATGTCAAAGACGGCAAGACCTATATCAAAACGGACATTGTTACCTTCACTGACGACTATAAGTAAAAGATCATGTATCAAGAGACCTGAAAGGGTCTCTTTTTTTATATGTGACCGTGTATAACGGAGCGAGTGCAGGGTGCTTGACAAAACGAACGTATATTCGTAAAATAAGAATAGAACAAACGTTTTATCTATATTATTTGAAAGGAGTGCTTATGACCTACGAATCGTTTGAACGTATTTTAGAGACTGTGATGGCGTGTCCCACCCATGAGGCGCAGATGGCGCTGATTCTTGCGGTGAAGCCGCTGATCCTCGCCCAGATGCAGCGGTACTGTCCGGTGAGCTCGGAGTATGAGGATTTGTTTCACGACGGATGTGTGGTGGTACTGGAGTGCTTGCGGCGCTACGACCCCAAGAAGGGGAGGTTTTTAAATTTGATTAAGAACTATCTTCGCTATTACTATTTGGAAACTTTTCGCTACCTGAGTGTGAAGACCGCCCGGGAGACCTCAAAGGACGGTGCGTTGGAGCGCATTGCCGACGAGGCGGATGTGACAGAGGGACTCTTTAGCGAGGAGACAGGAAAGGCGCTTCGAGAGGCACTTCAAAGACTGACAGTGCGGGAGCGGGAGGTGGTGCTCTACTACTATCGAGACGGCTTGTCTCACAAGGCTATCGGTGAGCGACTGGGTCTTGCGCCGCGCACGGTGATTAACGCCAAAGCGAGAGCTCTTAAAAAACTGAAAACTGAACTTATGTGATGGGACGTGAACGTCCTTCGGCGATCCTCGGTAGACCGAGGTTTTTTTATGCCTTAAATCTAAACACGCAAAAAAACGACGGCCGAGCCGTCGCTGTGTCGATTGTCCCGTGTCAGTGGGAGTGTGCTGTGCGCTTTTTCAATTTACCTTTGATGATGGCGACGATGTCGCGGATCTCACGTACGCCGAGGACGTAGAGCAACACGCCGTAAAGGATGGCGGCAAGCCCGACCACGACGACGAGTATCACCAGTTGGATGAGAGTACGGGCGGCACCGCCGTCCATCATCGGTCGGAGCATGGCTTCGATGGGATAGTAGGAGAGGGCAAAGAGACCCATGGCGCCGGCGGCGAGCAGAGATTTGACCAGTGCTCGCACGTAGGACGTGGCGCCGAGGTTTCCGATTTTCCTTCGAAGGAGGACAAAAGAGATGAGGACGGCCACGGTGGTGGCAATGCTCACACTGGCGGCGAGACCCCGTGTGCCGAAGCGGTGGGCCACGGCGAGGTTTAAGGCGATGTTGAGTACCACGTTAATCAGTCCGACAAGAAACGGCGTGCGGGTATCCGAAATGGAATAGTAGACCCGGTTCAGGACGTTGGAGACGGAGATGGAGATGAGCGCCAGGGTATAAAACTGCAAGGTGGCAGTGGTGTCGATGGCGTTTTGCTCGGTAAAGGCGCCGTGGAGAAAGGCGATCTCCACAATCGGGCGCGCCAGCACAATCATCCCCACTGTGGCGGGCACGGTGAGAAAGAGGACGGCTTTGACGGCGGCATTCATTACCCGTTTGCCTTGGAGGGCGTTGCCGGAGCTGAATGCGCGGGACATGGTGGGGAAGATGATGGCGGTGATGGCGGTGATGAAGATACCGAGGATCATCAAATTCATCTTGTTGGCGTAGTTGAGGACGGAGACGGAGCCTTCCACCATGGTGGCGGCGAGCTTGCGGTTGACAATGACGTTTATGTCGTTGACTGCGGTGCTCATGAGGACGGGAATGGCGAGCCACAGAGCTTCCAGAACGAATTTGTCCTTGATGTCAAAGACAGCTTTAGGGCGATAGCCGCTTTTGACGGCATCGGGCATGAGAAAGAGAATCTGAGCGACGACACCGAGGACGGAGGCGACGGTCAGACCTTTGACGCCAAACTGTGACATGAAGAGCAAATAGACGATGTAGCAGATGTTTAACGGTATGGCGATGCCGCCGGCGGCTGCAAATTTGTCGTTATATTGTAGGTAGCCTGTAAAGACACCGACAATGGCGGAAAAGACCACCACCGGCATACCGAGACGAATCAGTTCGATAACCATGGTGTAGACGTCCATCTTTTCTCGGGTGGAGACGAGGATGGCAAGCTGGGGTGCAAACAGTATGCCGAGTCCCACGACGATAAGAGAGATCACGGATGCCAAAAGGAGCATGTTGTTGGTGAAGATGTTTTGCTGGGCGGAGCCTTTTTCCTTTTCCGCCTTGGTGAGGGCGGGGATAAAGGTGGTGGCGATGGCGGCGGTGATCAGCGCAGAGATGATACTCGTTGCGGACTGAGCGGCCACGAAGGCATCGGTGGCGTGGGTCGCGCCGTAGACGCCGGCCTGCAGCGTTTCACGGGCGAACCCCATGAGTTTTCCTATCAGTGAAAAGACCACAATGGCCAGTGTGGACTTGGCAAGTCGTTTTGTATTTTCCATGGTTAACCTCCAGAGGACAGTTTACTTCTTAGATAAGGTAAAGTCAATAACGACGGTGCGTCCGAGGACTATCCTAGCCAAAACTTAACTATTTCAGCGTCAAGCACTTTAGTGTACAATAGATTCATAGCAAGGGAAGAAAGGAGTACATTAAAAGGAGTACATTAGATGAAGTATTCGCATTTAATAAAAAAGGTGTGGCCGTATTTTTATACCTACCGGCATATTTTGGTGATTGATTTGATTGCGGCGGCCTTTACCACGGCAAGTGAGATGGCGTTGCCGCTGATTCTTCGCCGCATGACGGATGTGGCGCTGGATCCGGCGCAAGTGCTCACCTACAGCGTGGTGATTCGCCTGGGCTTACTCTTTGCGGGACTTAAGCTCATTGAAATGGTGGCGTCTTTTTACATGGCAAGCATTGGGCACATTATGGGGGCGCGGATTGAGACGGATATGCGCTCGGATGTCTATCTGCACCTTCAAACCATGAGTGACGCCTACTACAACGAGACGAAGGTCGGCGTGCTCATGAGCCGTATCACCAACGACCTCTTTGATATTACGGAGTTTGCCCATCACTGTCCGGAGGAGTATTTTATCGGACTGATTAAGATTCTCTTTTCCTTCGCGGTGCTGATTCGGGTCAATGTACCGTTGACGCTGATTATTTTTGTGATGATTCCCTTTATGATCGTTGCCGCGTCCAAGTATCGCGGCGGCATGAAACGGGCGCAAAAGGAACAGAAGGTCCAGGTGGGGGATTTAAACTCCAGCATCGAGGAGTCGCTCCTCGGGGTGAAAGTGGTGAAGAGCTTTGCCAATGAAGAGGTGGAGTCGGCGAAGTTTAATCGAGAGAACTATAAGCTTCTCGGCGTGAAGCGCAAGTATTACCGTTTTATGGCAGGATTCAATGTCATTAACCGCGGTTTTGACGGCCTGATGTTTATCGTGGTGATTTTCCTTGGCGGTCATTTTCTGGTGACGGATCAAATCTCCACCGGCGACATGATGGCTTACACGTTGTATGTGAGCTCGCTTCTTGCCACCGTGCGGCGCATTGTCGAGTTTACCGAGCAGTTCCAACGTGGCATGACGGGGATTGAACGGTTCAGCGAAATTATGGCGACGGAGTCGGACATTGTCGATGCCGAGGATGCCGTGTCGTTGTCCGATGTGCTCGGGCGGATTGTCTTTGACCATGTGGACTTTAAGTACGAGCGGGACACGGACTATGTGCTCAAAGACTTCAATCTCACTGTAGAACCCGGAGCGAATCTTGCCATTGTGGGGCCGAGCGGCTCGGGCAAGACGACCATCTGCAATCTCATTCCCCGGTTCTACGACGTCAATGGGGGGACGGTGTCGGTGGACGGCGTGGATGTGCGTCAGGTACAGCTCAAGTCCCTTCGGGAAAATATCGGGATTATGCAGCAGGACGTGTATCTCTTCTCCGGCAGTGTCCTTGAAAACATTCGCTACGGTCGGCCTGAGGCGCCGGATGAGGATGTCTACGCCGCGGCGCGCATGGCAGGGGCGTTTGACTTTATTATGGACTTGCCGAACGGCTTTGACACCTATGTCGGCGAGCGGGGTGTGAAGCTGAGCGGCGGACAGAAACAGCGTATCAGCATTGCCCGGGTGTTTTTAAAGAATCCGCCGATTTTGATTTTAGACGAAGCGACGTCGGCTTTGGACAACAAGAGTGAGGCCATTGTCCAGGCGTCCCTTGAAGAGCTCACCAAGGGCCGCACCACCATCACCATTGCCCACCGTCTGAGCACGGTACAACATGCCGATGAGATTTTGGTCATGAAGGATCGGGCGATTATTGAGCGAGGGACCCATAGAGACCTGATGGCACGACGGGGTTATTACTTCGATCTCTATACAAAGGGCGGCAGTTTATTGGAATAAAAAAGCTCACAGTCGGCTGTGTGCTCGTAAGACAGTAATTCAAAAAATTACTAATTTTGCGGCATCTGTCGAACAGGATTGGGAAACAAACGAACATACGGCATTCAGCTTCGGCTGAGTGCCGTTGTTTGTTTTTGGGGCGAAATACCCTGTTTTTGCGCTATGTATGGCAGGGATAGTGAAACGAGTGAAATAATTGCCGTTTGCGTGGTAAAGTCCCTACAAAACAGCGAATCACACCATAATGAACCCCGTTCGTCAGAAAGTGTGAATGCTTGCAGTTTCGTGAGCAAACCCACCAAGCCGTTAAGTTGATAGTGGTTTGTTTCGATGCAGAGTACACCACCCCTCGAAAAACCGCCCAATCGTCCTTGGTTCATAGAAAAGTTATACTTTAATGCGATAAATTTTGATGAGCCTATTGAAAAATGACACACCTTCGTGCTACAATGTGTGTACACACAACGAATGTAGATGGAGGTTAGGCAGATGAAAAAATTATTGTCTTGTGCGTTCAATATGGATAGCGGTTGCGTGGAGTTGAAGTTCAATGATGGCAGTATGATTGCCATTAACTGCACCGCCGTGGAAAACGAAATCGCTGACAATATGTATCAGCGGTCAGAGCTTGATTATCTTATCTACAATGACCCGTTAATGACCCGTTGGCGTATGCCGACCTCGTTTTGAACGGAGACCCAGAGGCATATCTCAAATCAGTCACCGAGTACAATTCTTTGGATTAAGACTATACGATACCCAAAGAGGAGAAAGAATTTAGAGGTTAACAATGAATTACATCATCAAACCAATGCAGACTGTTGATGAGATTGACGGAAAAGGCTATGTTCACTATAAATCTTGGCAAGAAACCTAATTATTGGGATAAGGTGAATCAATGAACATACAACAGTTTTGGTCTGACATTCTCGCACAGAGAGCAGACGAGATAAGAGAATATTTCCACGCCGATGCCTATGTGAATTGGCATTGCTCCAATGAGAATTTCACGGTAGATGAATTTATAAGAGCCAACTGCGAGTATCCCGGCGATTGGGATGGCGAGGTTGAAAAGATCGTCACGACGGACGATATGATTATCACTGCAACACAGGTATATCCGAAAGATCGCTCCCCTTCTTTCCACGTTACCTCCTTCATCAAGCTCAAAGACGATAAGATCGTTGCTATGGACGAGTATTGGGCAGACGATGGCGAAGCTCCGAAGTGGCGGCAAGATATGAAGATTGGAAGAAAAATAACCGCATCATATAAGTGAGGGTAACACTTATGCCAGATAACAGAAATCGCAAACGACCGATACAGGTAAAGTTCTTTGTAGATGAAAAAGAGCAAGCTCTGATAAAAAAGAAAATGGAACAGGCGGGCATTGAGAATATGAGTGCCTATATCCGCAAAATGGTAATTGACGGATACGTTGTAAAATTGGATATGCCCGAACTTCGTGAGCTGACACTTAGAATGAAAAGCATCTCCAACAGCGAAAACCAAATTGCCAAGCGTGTCAATTCCACCGGCAATATTTACGAAGAAGATATTGAAGAAATCAAAAAGAACCAGGAAGAAATTTATGAGGGAATCCGAAAAATCCTTATATCACTCTCCAAAATAAAGTGATGTTCAGCTCCGCAAGAGCGTAGCCGATTTTGAAAAAATCGTTAAAGGGTTTGGGATGTTGCCCAACAAGATTTTGCAAAAGGCAGCACCGCTGAAATTTGCAAAATGCACGATGTGTGTCCACACGTGCCCTGCTTGCTAAGGATGTTCGCATCTTAGCAAGCAAATCGGAGATTTTCAATTTTTCGCAAAATCGGCAAAGCTGGATTTTGCAAAAAATCGCAGAGTGTACATACACCTGCTGTGCTTGCTATTCTCCGTTTCCCCATAATGGCAAGTGCCATTTCCTTAAATGGAAATCGGCGGCAACCGCCGCCTTGTCTGCCCAAAAGCGAAACGGATGGACGCTGTCAATGGCGGCGAAGCCGTTCATCTTGACCATTGACGGCGGTCGGCGGTTTTGCTATCCCAACGTTATTTTGAATGAAACGAATCGAAGCGAAGGAGGAAGAAAGTCATGCACAAAATATTTGGAGTTAAATGCGAGGACGCCTATGTTGACAGGAAGGGTGCGTATATTATTCCGTTTAATAATGGCAAACTCGGTGTTGTGCAAACATCAAAGGGTTTCTTTTTCCTTGGCGGCGGCATTGATGAAAATGAAACTGACAATGAGTGTATTCAAAGAGAGTGTTTAGAGGAAGCAGGCTGTTCTGTCGTTGTCAAAGAGTTTGTATGTTCCGCTGAAGCATATATTGAGCATCCTGTAATTGAACACTTCCACCCGATTCAGAATTATTACGCTGGCGAGATAATACAGAAAGACCAAGAACCGATGGAAACCGACCACAAATTAGTTTGGTTGTCCTACGAGGAACTAAAAGGTAGCCGGTACGCTCGATGACGAGAAGTTCGCTATGATGAGCAAGAACTACACACAGGAACAAAAAGACCTCAAGGCTGAGGTCAGAAGTCTGCAACAGGTTATTGAAGAACAGGAACGACAGGCAGATAATTTAGAGCAGTTTATCCAAAGGGTAAAACGAAACAGCGACCTCACGGAGCTGAACCCCTACGCCCTCAGAGAGCTTGTTAAGGCTGTTTATGTTGAAGCACCCGACAAGTCCACCGGCAAGAGGAAACAGAAGATTCATATCTCCTATGACCTCATAGGCTTCATCCCCGTGGATGTACTGCTAAAAGCGGAACAGGTATGACCGAAATCATACCTGTTCCAAGAAATTCACATATTACTGTTTTACGACCAACGAGCCTCATGTGCGTTTTTTTATGTTTTGAAGATTAAATCAAAGGCACGTCGCCGAGTGATGAGCTCATGGCAGCGGCAAGCTCTCATGATTTCGCACCACGTGTCAGGTAGTTAAGGTGAAAAAAACTGCCGGGACTTCCGGCAGTGAGGGTTTAGTGAGCGTTATCGAGACGCAGGATCTCGTCTTTGTTGTGCGATGAGGCTTTGTTGACAAAGAGGACCATCAGGACTGCGGCCACGACACCGACGATGTAGCTTACGGTGTAGCCGTCCATGCCGAGACGGGCGTCGAGAGAGAAGCCGATTTCAGCGTGACAGATGTAGCTGATGACGACGAAGGTGTAGAAGAATGCCGGCGCCAATGCGATGATGTAGTTCTTACCGTGAATCTTTAGATATACAGCGGTAAGAACTAAGGCAAAGACGGCAACCAGCTGGTTGGTGAAACCGAAGTAACGCCAGAGCAGGTTGAAGCCTTCAGCATTGCTCTTTGCAAAGAACAGAATGGCAAGGGCCGGAATGAAGATGATGATAGAGAGCATAATTCGTTTTGCAGGTGCCTTTTGGTCGATGTTGAACTGCTCAGCAATCATCAGACGAAGAGAGCGGAAAGCCGTGTCACCGGAGGTGATTGGAAGGACGATAACGCCGACGATGGCAATCAGACCACCGATGTTGCCCATGAAGCGGCGGGATACTTCGCCGACGACAAGGGTTGCAGGAGTGTCGAGGGCGGCGGTGGTGTTAAAGAGCACCATAGCGCCTGCGGCCCAGCACATAGCGATGAAGCCTTCAATAAGCATCATGTTGTAGAAGGTGTGGCGGCCTTCACGTTCGCTCTTGACGGTACGGGAGATCAGCGTAGCTTGGGAGCCGTGGAACCCGGACATAATACCGCAGGCGACGGTGATGAAGAACACCGGAATAAAAGATTGCCCCGTAGGGTGTGCGGAGATCAGTGCGCCCTCGGTAATAGGGTGAAGATCGGCACTGCCAGTGAAGAGTACGCCGACAAAAACGCCGATGGCGCTGACGATCAGAAATGCGCCGAAGATAGGATAGACCCGTCCGATGATGGCATCAATAGGGAAGAGTGTCGCCAGGATGTAATAGAGTAAGATGATAGCATAGACAACCCAAATGACGCCGGAGTTCACATCCAGCCCTAAAATATCGTTGACAATCAAATCGCCGGGCGTGTAGATAAAGACGACTCCGGTGAGGAGCATGAGGATCCAGATGATGATGTTGTATACTTTGTTGGTTCCGGAGCCTATGTATTTTTGCATGAGTCGAGGAATTTGTGCCCCTTCATTGCGCATGGAGATCATGCCGACAAAGTAGTCGTGAAGTGAACCGGCGAGTACACAGCCGATAGGGATGGTTAAGAATGCGATGGGTCCGAAGAGAATCCCCTGGATGGGTCCGAGGATCGGCCCGGTCCCGGCAATGTTTAACAGTTCGATAAGTTGGTTTTTCCACTTTTTCATTCCCACGTAGTCCACGCCGTCAGCGAGTGCAACCGCAGGGGTCACACGATCGTCAGGGCCGAAAACTTTTTCACAGTAACGACCGTAGCCGATACCGCCGACGAGGAGAATGACAAGTCCGATAAGAAATAATGTCATAAAGACCTCCTAAAAAATATAGTTTGACAGTAATTAGCTTACTACCACGATGTGGAATTTTCAAGGCGAGGGGTAAAATTTTACAAAACTCATACCGGGACGAGCGTGCGGCAAAGGTGTGTTCGATGGCAATCGTGAGGGCGGCGGTTTTGAAATTGCACCGCTTACAACCGACGAGGCCAAAGGGTGAGCGAGAGAATAAATCGTCACTTCATGGAAAAATTCCGCTAAAAAGTACAGATCGGTGCGATAGATCGTAGCGAGATGAGGCTGTATCGAACGGATACCCGGTGTTTGCGATCCTGTTGTCATGGCTACTGAGCGTCTGTCCATTGAGGGGCATAGTTAAATCAAAAAGGACTGCACTGTCTGTTGATAGTGCAGTCCTACTTTGTAGACAAAAACCCCCTGCGTCAAGCGCAAGGGGTTTCAATTTTGGTGCGGGAAAGAGGACTTGAACCCCCACTCCATTGGAACTAGATCCTAAGTCTAGCGCGTCTGCCAATTCCGCCATTCCCGCATGGTCTGTCAACATTTCGCGTCGACAACAAAAACAATTATACAGAGATTTTACATTGCAGTCAAGAAAAAATTAAAAAATTTTTACGGCGGTTCTCTGTTATAATACACTTAGAAATGAGGTTAGTATGAAAGAAAAGTTTTATCGTTTTATGCAAGGGCGCTATGGCGCCATGTATGGCAGTGACACGTTAAGTCGCGTGCTGATGGTCCTTGTCATCGCAAGCTTTGCCGTCGGGCGGGCGCTTCATGTTCAGACGGCGTACGTCACCCTGCTTCTTATCGTCTATATGTACTTTCGCCTGTTCAGTAAAAATATCACCGGGCGCTACAATGAGAACCGAAAGGTTCAGCAGGCTCTCAATGCAGTGACGGCACCGTTTAGCAAGCTTAAGCGACGGTTGGGCGACCGGGAGAACAAATACGTGAGCTGTCCGTCCTGTCATCAGGAGCTGCGTATACCTAAGGGCAAGGGACGGATAAAAGTGACCTGCCCCAAGTGCGGTCATAAGTTTGATGGGAGAAGTTAATGGCGACAATTATTAACTGAAAAACAAATAAGGTTGACAATATATCCGTAAGCCCTTATTCTAGTGTAGAAGAGAGGTGTTTTATGGATATTTTTAATTTGAAAGATAGCGTGATTGCCGGCTATGACATCACCAAAGATGAGGCGCTGGTGCTGTATGACAGTGATTATGAGGACTTAAAGGCCTGCGCCGATGCCGTGCGCCGCCACTATATGGGCGATCGGTTTGAGTTTTGTACCGTTATTAATGCGAAAAGCGGCAAGTGTTCCGAGGACTGTAAATTCTGTGCCCAGTCGGCGCACTGGTCGGGACATGCTGAGGTCTATGATCTTCTGGATGGCGATGTGATTGTGGCGGATGCCCGGCGACAAAAAGAGCTTGGCATGGGGCGCTATTCTCTGGTCACGAGCGGCAAGCGCCTCAGTGACGCTGAGGTGGACCTTGCTGTGAGGGTGATCCGGCGTATTATTGAAGAAGTGGGGATGGACGTCTGCGTCTCCTTCGGCCTTTTAGATGAAGCCAATTATCAGAAGCTCTATGATGCGGGAGTGCGTCGTGTCCACAACAATGTGGAGAGTTCCCGCAACTTCTTTGAGAGGGTCTGCAGTACCCACTCGTTTGATGAGAAACTTGCGGCCATCGAGGCGGCGCACCGTGTGGGGATGGAGATCTGCAGCGGCGGCATCATCGGTCTCGGGGAAAGTCGATCCGATCGTGTGGACATGGCCTTTGAGATCAAAAACCTGCCGGTGGTGAGCGTGCCGGTGAATGTGTTAAATCCTATTTCGGGCACGCCCTTTGGAGGCAATACGCCCTTGACGACGGAGGAAATTAATCGCACCATGGCCGTCTACCGTTTTATTTTAAAAGATGTGTACTTGCGTCTCGCCGGCGGACGCAGTGTGATGGCGGATTACGGCCGGGAGAGTTTGACCTCCGGCGCCAACGCCGCCATTTCGGGGACGCTTCTTACGACACAGGGGATGCATCCCACCACCGATATCGCCATGGTGACGGCCTTGGGTTTTCAGATTCACTGATGAGCGGCGGTCCCCTTTGTGGTATAATTGCTATGAATTGGAGGGACCTTATGCAGTTAAATGAAAAAATTCGTGCTTTAAACGACTATCCTGTCGAGGGTGTTGTCTTTCGTGATATCACCACGCTCTTAAAAGAACCTGAGGGGTTTAAAGAAGCTGTCGATGCCTTGGCGAAGCTGTCCGACGTCGAGGTGGACGTGGTCATCGGGATTGAAGCTCGCGGCTTTATCGTCGGTGCCCCCCTTGCGTATCTGAAAGGGGCCGGGTTCGTGCCGGTACGTAAACCGGGCAAACTTCCGGCCGAGACTTTGAGTCGGGAGTATGCACTGGAATATGGCACAGACTGTTTGGAAATTCATAAAGACGCCATTCTGCCGGGGCAAAAGGTGTTGATTGTGGACGACTTGCTTGCCACCGGCGGCACGGCCAAAGCGGTATGCGCCATGGTCGAAGAGCTCGGCGGCGATGTAGCGGGTCTGCATTTTCTTATCGAGCTGGATGCGTTAAAGGGGCGAGACGTGCTGAAGGACTATGACGTCCAAGCCGTGCTTCACTATTAAAAGAGGCCGAGTCGCGGACTCGGCTTTTTATATGGAGAATTTTTACGTGAAGAGGAATGTGGTACAATAGTGCTGAGGATGTGTGTAAATGATTTATTTAGATAATTGTGCAACAACCAAACCGAGACCGGAAGTGGTGGCGGCCATGACCGACTGTCTCACCGACTACTTTGCCAATCCGTCCAGCCTTCACAGCTTCGGACTGGATGTGGAAAAGAAAATCAATCTGGCGCGGGAGCAGGTGGCCAAAGCCTTTCATGCTAAGACCGGGGAAGTCTTCTTCACGTCCGGCGGCACGGAGAGCTCCAACATCGCTATTCAAGGCGCCATAGCGAAGTATAAGAAGCGTAAAAAACGGATGGTGACCACCGTCTTGGAACACTCGTCCATTTTGAATCAGTACAAACACGCAGGTCAAATGGGTCTGGACGTGGTGGAAGTGGGCGTGGACAGCGCCGGACGTGTGGACCGCGAGGCACTTCTCGAGGCTGTTGATGACGACACGTTTCTTGTGAGTCTCTTTCACGTCAATAACGAGCTGGGTTCCGTCAATCCGGTGGCCGATTTGGTGGCGGCGATTCGCAAGGCGCATCCGTCGGTGTTTATTCACATTGACGGCGTTCAGGCGCCCGGGAAAGTTCCGGTGGACTTTAAGGCTATCGGGTGTGACAGCTACGCCATCTCCGGACACAAATTTCACGGACCGAAGGGCGTCGGCGTGCTCCTTCTGCGCGAAGGCATCACCATCGAGCCGCTGCAATGGGGCGGCGGTCAGGAAAAGGGTATGCGATCCGGAACGGAAAACGTGCCGGGCATTGTAGGTCTGGGGGTTGCGGCGGAGCTGATGGCGGCCAATTTCACCGCGGATCAGGCGCATATTCAAGCCGTGCGGGACGCCTTTCTGGAGGGCATTCAGTCCATCGAAGACTGTCGGATCAACTCCACGGCTGAAGGCGTCGCCAACATTGTGAACGTCAGCTTTTTACACACCAGAGGAGAAGTCCTTCTTCACAGTCTGGAGCGAGACGGCATCTACATCTCCACCGCCTCGGCCTGCACCAGCAACGGGACGGGGAAAAGCCACGTTCTGGAAGGGATTCATATGGATCGCAAGTACGCCGAGGGCACCATTCGCATCTGTTTTTGCAAGGACACCACCCTTGAGGACGTCCGTATATTTGTGGAGAAACTCACCACCTATGTCAACGAAATTAGAGAGGTCATGGCCCGATAATGGACAAATTAATCAGCTTATCTTTGGGAGAAGTCATGCTCAAAGGCGCAAACCGCAACCAGTTTATTGATAAAATCATCGGACAGGTCAAGCGGCGAACCCGAGACTTCAGCGGCATCTCCATCTATAAAGACTTTGGAAAAATCTATATCAACTGTAACGACGACGACATCGACGCCGTCGTGGAGGCGGTAAAACCCATCTTCGGCATCGTCTACATCACGCCCACCCTTCGCATCGACAAGTCCATGGCGTCCTTTGACGACGCAGTTTTGGAACTCTTAGAGAGTGTGAAAGGAAATGGGTATAAAACCTTTAAAGCTAAGGCAAAGCGTTCAGACAAACACTTTGAGATTCACTCCGACGAACTGAACCGCCGCATCGGCGCTTTGGTGCTAAGGAACACTGACCTGAAAGTGGACGTCCACCATCCGGACTTTCACATCTTCTGCGACGTCAAGGACTCCATCTACCTCTATGCCACACGGTATAAAGGCACTGGCGGTCTTCCTATCGGCACCAACGGCAGAGGACTGCTACTGCTGTCCGGGGGGATTGACTCCCCGGTGGCGGGGTATATGATGGCAAAGCGGGGCGTAGCCATGGACTGTGTGCATTTCCACTCCTATCCGTTCACCTCGGAGCGTGCGGAAGAAAAAGTGAAACATCTGGCCGCCATTTTGGCAGGCTACACCGGCACCATTCGGATGTATTCCTGCAATCTTTTGGACATCCAAAAGGCCATCAACAAACAGTGTCCCGAGGACGAGATGACCATTCTCTCCCGACGCTTTATGATGCGCATTGCCGAAGCGATTGCCGAGAAGTATGACTATCAATCCATCACGACCGGAGAAAACCTGGGGCAAGTGGCATCCCAGACCATCGGCGGCCTCAACGTTACCGATGCCGTGCCGAATCGGGTGGTCTTTCGTCCGCTCATCGGCATGGATAAGATAGACATTATTGCCTATGCTGAAAAAATCGGCACTTATGAAACTTCCATTCAGCCTTTTGAAGACTGTTGCAGCGTCTTTTTACCGAAGCATCCCAAACTTCGCCCGACGGTGAAGGGGATTGAACGATCGGAGTCCAAACTCGACGTTGAAGGACTTGTCCGAGAGGCCATGGAAGCATTGCAAATCCATACCATCAAACAGGGGGAAATTGAATGAAAAAACTGATAGGACTGTTGCTCATCATCGTGGTGGGGCTGGCACTGTTGGCCGTACCGAAATACAATCGTCTGGTCGAACTGGACAACGAAGTGGACAACCAATTTGCGCAAGTACAAGTGGTTGTTAAACGCCGTGCGGATCTCATTCCCAACTTAGTGGAAACCGTCAAAGGCTACGCCGCTCACGAACAGGAAACCTTTGAAAAAGTCATCCAGGCTCGCAACCAGGTACAAGCGGCTCAAACACCGGGAGAACTCGCCGAAGCGGAACAGGCTATGACCAGTGCCATCGGCGATATCAACGTCGTGGTGGAAGCCTATCCGGAACTTAAAGCCAACGATAACTTCCGGGATCTTCAGGCACAACTTGAAGGCACGGAAAACCGTATCGCCACCGAACGGGAACGCTATAACGACACAGTGAAAACCTACAATGGGGAAGTCCGCAAATTCCCTATGAATCTCTTTGCCGGTGTGCTCGGATTCGGACAACGGGAATACTTTGAAGCGGCACCGGACGAACAAAATGCACCTGACGTTCAATTTTAAGAGGTGACACTATGAAACAAAGAGCATGGATACTCGTTGTCCTATTGCTTTTTATGGTCATCACACCGGTTCACGCTCAGTCCGCTCGTGACGCGGATATGCCGACGCTCTCCGAGTTTAAAGGCTATGTCTATGACGATGTGGGCATTTTGAGCGAGGACGATATTCGCTATATCAACGCCACGAACAACGACCTCTACAACAAGACAGGGGGGCAGGTGTTTGTGGTTCTGCTTCACACCACAGGCGGCGTGGATCATCGCAGCTATGTCACGGAACTCTTCAATCGGATTCACGCCGGCGATGCGGACAAAGACAACGGTACCGTGTTTTTAGCCGCCATTGACGACCGGCGCATGGAACTGGAAAGCGGCTACGGCACCGACGACTTTATCCCCGACATTTACGCCTTGGAAATCTTGGATGTGGCGGCGGAGTACTTTCCGTCGGACACCACGATGGATGTGGAGGGCTATCGTCAAGGTATTCTCGAAGCCTTTAACCACACCTTGAGCTTTTATGCCGAGGAATATGATATTACCATTGAACAGGCTCGTGATCCCGAGCGGGAACTGCAACGAACTCGGGACGACAGCTTTGACTTTGCCTTCATCTTCCGTCTCATTTTGATCATCCTCTTATTAAGCACCGTCTTCGGCGGCCGTGGCGGCTCCGGACGGCGACGTCGCACCATCTTCTTCCCACCGTTCGGACCGTTCGGCGGCGGGTTTGGCGGCGGCTTCGGCGGCTTCGGAGGATTTGGCGGCTCGTCAGGCGGCGGGTTTGGCGGAGGATTTGGCGGTGGCGGATCCTCAGGCGGCGGCGGTGCAGGTCGCGGCTGGTAAAAGTAGGTAAAAGGACTTCAGAGATGGAGTCCTTTTTTAGTGGGGAAGGGAGAAGAAAAAGACAGACAGTGCATAAAATTAAATCGTGAGGGTATAGAGATGGTGTACGACATGTTGTGTGACCGAGTTAATCTATTAATGAAAGGAGATTCTCAGGAAAAAGCAAGCAGTTAGCATGGTGTTAAGTGGACTTGTGTTAGTAACCGGTATTTTTACAACAACGATCGACGCAAAAAATTTTGACGTACCGTCCCCTGTTATCATGCAGGCGCAGTCGTCCAATCTTGAACTCAGCCAAGACTCAGTGGATTTTCTCAAAAATTCCGGACTTGATATGGATGCGTTCGAGGGCGCTTTATCCAAGTTCCAAACAGATCAGCCGATAGCAGAACGTTCTAAAAACGATGCTTTCAATGTCGGTGAGCAGAAAGAAGTATACGTCGGCAATTTGGAATCCGACATCCAAGCTTTAAAAAATGCAGCACAGGCCAACGGTTTTAGTGATGAGCAAATTCAACTCTATATCGAAGGATTGCTGAAAAATCTCAACGAAAGGATTGTGCCATCGACAGTGATGTTAAGATCCGCGCCGGACAGAGCTGAGAAGGATAGTTATGGGGTAGGCTTTGAAGCATTGTCTGAGAAAAAATTCAGTCAGATCACCACGCGAGTCAAGTTACCTTCTGCACAGGTGAACGATGTAAATGAAATTCCGTATGTATTTATTACACCAGTAAGTGCCACGGAAAATTTTGACTTTGGACTTAAACGAGGGGCTTCAATTTGGGATGCTTTTGTCTTATTGGGAGATCCGGCTATTAATCCAGATAAAAGGATGTTGGAATATCCTTTAAAATCCAGTGTTGCTGATGGGGATATGCTGTATTATCAGATCTATAGAGATTCAGACGGCTATATGGTTTGTAAAATCTTAAATAACGCTGATTTTAGCGATGTAAAAATTAGTCAAAGTGTGTGGTTAAATAATAGTCTGCCAGATCAAATTTCTTTTAATAAACAAATCACGATGACCTTCCCACCATCCGGGACGGTAGGCAGTTCTATTATGGATGCTAGATTTTCCGATTCGTATCTTTATGACAATTCCGGGAACTATGTATTTGAAACGCGTGTCGACAATTCTCATTATGGGATTTTTGGAGATCTACGCATACCGGGGTCTCGAAATTACACCACTCATCAGCACAGTGAAGCTACAGATTATGTAAATATACAATTAAGATAGGAGATATTATGCTAAAACACATTGGAGCCGTAATTGCCCTTGCCTTGGCATTGGCCACACCGGTGAGTGCAACGACGCTGCAGGTCACCCTTCCTGACTATCCCATAGAGATTAATGGTTATACTATAGATCCGAAAATCAACAAGTATCCGCCCCTTGCCTATCGAGGCGTCACCTATATTCCCATGACGTATCGCAATGCCGAGTTTCTTGGAATACACACGGAGTGGGATAATGCCAACCGTATTCTGAAAATTGAACGCGGTGTAGCATCTAGTGGTTGGCAACTTTATCCGTTCCCGACAGAGTCGCCCAACAATCGACGGGAACAGGTTCAGACCGCACCCTTTCAAGTGCTGATCAACGGCAAGGCGATCGATGACAAAGATCTGAATGCCTATCCCTTCTTTGTCTTTCGGGATGTCACGTATCTGCCGATGACCTGGCGCATCTTTCACGATGAGCTGGACTATAATTGGACCTTCAGCAGTGAAAATGGGCTGGTTATGAGAGCGGAAAATTATACCTTATCCAAAGTGGGTGGCGTCGATTCCATCGGGTATGATGGCGGATTTATAGACTTCGCACCATTTCCACCCTCCTCTTATTTTTTTGACAATGTCACCGAGGATAGCCGACAACATTTTGATTTAGATTTACGGGAACGCTACTTCAAAGGCTTCCAGGGCTTTCGAGCTCCGGGAACGATGGGCTACTACTATATCACACCGGACCAGCACGTCGAAGCTAAGCCTTATGTCCAAGGCGATGTGCTCTATATGCCTTTCGGTTATGCGACAGACTACACACTCAGCGAAAAGAATTCAAAACTGACTTTCAACTCCACGGCTGTTCGCAACGTCATCCTCAAGTACAACATTCACACCGGAGAGCTTCTCGGCGAGGAGGAAGTGCCGATGACGAAGGTGCAAGAGCTTTCAAAAGAACAATAAAGATTAAAAAAAGTCTGCTTCGGCAGGCTTTTTTATTGGCAAGGCGGTTTAATTTATAAAACTTTTAAATTAATTTCTTAAATGTTATTGACATTGAAGCGGACGTTGTTATAATGGATTTTGGACTTAATAAAGTAAATAAAAAGTTTAGTGGTGATTAGATGGAACTAGGCAGTAAAATTAAAAATTTGCGTGTGGCACAGGATCTCACTCAAGAGGAATTGGCGGATCGCTCGGATCTGACCAAGGGGTTTATTTCTCAGCTGGAACGAGATCTCACTTCGCCTTCCGTGGCAACCCTGGTAGATATTTTAGCGGCTCTCGGGACCACGCCGGCGGCGTTTTTCCAGGAGGAGAAGGACGAGGCTATCGTCTTTACCTCCGGCGACCAGGTGGAGAGTGTGAAGGAGGACTATACGATCTCGTGGCCGGTGCCTAATGCGCAAAAAAATCAGATGGAGCCGGTGGTGCTCCAGTTACAGAAAGGTGCTCAGACGAAGACGGAGCCGCCCTTTGCAGGGGAGGTCTTCGGCTATGTGGAAAAGGGCAAGGTCCATCTCCACTACGGCGAGCAGACTCAAGCGTTGAAGTCCGGGGACAGTTTTTATTTCCGGGCGAAGGAAGCTTTTTATCTCAGCACTAAAAAAAGTGAAGCGCGTGTGCTCATGGTGAGCTCACCACCCCATTTTTAGGAGGAATTATGGCCGATTATGTCATTCAATTAGAAAATATTACCAAGTCTTACGACGACAATACTATTTTGGAAAACTTCTACCTGAATGTAGAGCGAGGCGAATTTCTCACCCTACTGGGGCCGAGCGGATGCGGCAAGACGACGACGCTGCGCCTTATCGGGGGGTTTGAAGCGGCGGACTCGGGAAAGGTGCTCTTTAACGGCGAGGACATTGGATCCAAGGAGCCTTACGAGCGAAATATTAACACCGTGTTTCAAAATTATGCGCTCTTTCCTCACATGAATGTCTTTGACAATGTGGCTTTCGGGTTGAAGATTAAAAAGAAATCTAAAGAGGAGATTGAAAAGAAGGTGAACGAGACCCTGCGCATTGTGGGACTTCAGGACTACGGCAAGCGCAAGATTGACGCGCTCTCCGGCGGTCAGCAACAGCGGGTTGCCATTGCACGGGCTCTGGTGAATGAGCCGGAGGTCATTCTTCTGGACGAGCCGCTGGGTGCTTTGGATTTGAAACTGCGCCAGGAGATGCAGGTGGAGCTGAAGAAGATTCAAAAGAAGGTCAACATCACGTTTATCTACGTCACTCACGACCAGGAAGAAGCGCTCTCCATGAGCGATAAGATCGTGGTGATGAACCATGGCAAAATCGAGCAGCTTGGCACGCCGATTGATATTTACAACGAGCCAAAGAACGCCTTTGTAGCGGATTTTATCGGGGAGAGCAATATTATTGACGGGGTGATGAAGGCGGACTACCAAGTGGCCTTTTTGAATCACACGTTCCCTTGTGTGGACAAAGGGTTTTCTTTGAATCAAAAAGTACAGGTGGTGGTGCGGCCGGAGGATATTGACATGGCTGAGACCGGTCAAATCTACGGCGTGGTGAAATCGGAAATCTTTAAAGGCGTTCACTACGACATTGAAGTGGAGGTGGAGGGGATGATACTCCTTGCTCAGTCGACCAAGAGCTATCGCATCGGTTCCACTGTGGGCATCTCCGTCGATCCGGATTTGATTCATGTTATGGGTGAGCTATGAAAAAATATGCGGCAATGTACGGGGCGTGGGCACTGGTTTTTATCGTCTTCCCCCTGATTCTCATCTTTCTCTACTCGTTTAACGGCAGTGCGTCCATGGCCTTTGACAACTTTGAGTTCTCCCTAGCCAATTACGAGGCTTTTTTCAATCCGCTGTATTTAAAAATATTTGTGAACTCGGTGGCTGTGGCGTTGATTTCCACGGTGGTGTGTCTCGCTATCGGCTATCCGGTGGCCTACACCATCGCCAACATGGCGCCGTCGCTGCGGCAAAATGTCATCCTGCTCTTTATCATTCCCATGTGGATGAACTTTCTCTTGAGAACCTATGCATGGATGGCGATCCTCGGCAACAACGGCGTGCTCAATCGGGCGCTGGGACTGCTCGGCATTGGGCCTTTGGACTTAATGTACAACATGAATGCGGTTATGATCGGTATGATTTACAACTTCCTGCCTTTCATGGTCCTTCCGATTTATACGGTGCTCTTAAAAATTGATCCGAAGCTGATTGAAGCGGCTAAAGATTTGGGCGCGAACGGCCGGGAAACTTTTTGGCGTGTCATTGTGCCACTGTCACTGCCTGGCGTGTATACCGGCATCACCATGGTCTTTATTCCCGCTATCTCCACCTTTGTCATCTCCAACCTCTTAGGCGGCAAAAATATCTACCTCATCGGCAATCTCATCGATCAGCAGTTTTCCTTTGCCGGCAACTGGGGTTTCGGGTCCGCCGTGGCGATGATTCTGATCTTTATTCTCCTTGTGGCGCTGTTCTTCGGCAACACCGATAAGGAAAACGGAGGGGGCGTGCTGTGAAAAAATTTGCCAACCGGGCACTTTTGGCTCTGGTCTTTATCTTTTTATATGCGCCGATTGTCACCTTGATGGTATATTCGTTCAACAACTCCCGTCTGCGAGGGCGGTGGGCCGGCTTTACCCTCAAGTGGTACCAAAACCTTTTTGAAAACCCGACGATTTTGGAGGCTCTTAAAAACACGTTGGTGGTCGCCGTGATCGCAACTCTTGTGGCAACGATCCTCGGGACGGTGGCGGCCATCGGCATCTATGAGATGCGGGGCAGGTCCAAACAGGCGCTTTTGAATATGAATTATATTCCGGTGCTCAACCCGGATATTGTCACTGCGGTGGCGCTGATGGGGCTCTTCGGTCTGTTTCAGCTGAAGTTCGGACTTCTTACGCTGACCATGTCGCATATTGTGTTTTGTACGCCTTATGTGGTGCTGTCGGTACTGCCGAAGCTCACTCAAATGAACGACAACACGGTGGAGGCGGCCCTTGACTTGGGGGCGACGCCGAGAGAAGCCATGACCCATGTCATCATCCCTCAGATTAAACCGGGCATTGTCACCGGTGCACTGATGGCCTTTACCCTGTCTCTGGATGACTTTGTGGTGAGCTATTTCACCACGGGACACGGGGTCTCCAACCTTTCCATCACGATTTATACCATGGCGCGCAAAGGTATTAATCCGTCAATCAATGCCATCTCCACCATTATGTTTGTGGTGCTGTTGGTGTTGCTTGTTATCATCAATAAAAAAACTATGAAAGAAGAGGAAGTGTAAAATGAAAAAAATTCTGGCAACAGTTATGGTCCTGATGCTTGCGTTCGGACTGGTAGGATGTGGCGGCGACAGCGCCAAGGAGAGTATCAATGTGTACAACGCCGGCGAGTACATCGATCCGCAAACCCTTGAGATGTTCGAAGAAGAGACGGGCATCAAAGTGGTCTATGACACGTTCAGCTCCAATGAAGACCTCTACGTTAAGCTCTCTCAGGGGACGGATCAATTTGATGTGGTGGTGCCGTCGGACTACATGATTGAACGGTTAAAAAATGAAGACCGTCTGGAAAAAATTGACACCTCCAAGCTCACGAACTACGGTTTAATTGAATCGACCTATAAAAATATGTCCTATGATCCGGAGAACGCCTACTCCGTGCCATACTTTGCAGGGACGCTGGGCATTGTCTACAATCCGAGCATCGTCGGGGAAGTGGACTCATGGAACGCCCTTTGGGATCCGAAAAATGAGGGACAAATTATTATGTACGATTCACAGCGAGATTCCATTGCCGTTACTTTGGCGAAGCTGGGTTACTCGCTAAATGAAACGGATCCTGAGATTTTGGCTCAGGTGGAGCAGGAGCTCATCAAACAAAAACCTCTTGTGCAGGCTTACCTCACTGACTCCGCACGGGATGCCGTCATCGGCGGTGAAGCGGGGATGGCGGTGATGTACTCCGGCGATGCGGCGCTGATGATTGCCGAGAATCCGGACTTGAAGTATGTCATTCCGAAAGAGGGCTCCAATGTGTTTGTAGATGCCATGGTCATTCCTAAGGGCACGGAAAAGATGGAGGCGGCGCTGAAGTTTATCGACTTTATGTCCCGTCCTGAAATTTCCGCCATCAACGCCGAGTACCTCGTGGGTTATACCTCACCGGTACAAGGTGTGCAGGAACTCCTTCCCGACGAGCTGGCATCAAATCCTGTGGCCTATCCGGACTACAGCAAGCTGCCGAAGCTTGAAGCCTACAAAGACCTCGGCGATGCTGTGACGCTTTACGATAAGGTGTGGACGGAAGTTTCTGCAACCCAAAATTAAGTCACTGTTCACGGCGTGGAATTTATGGTATACTATATGGGATTTAGGAGGCGCTATGAAAGGCATTTTTATAATGATTCCAACATTCACATTCCCTACGTACCATACTCTGCGCCGGCGCAGTGTAGTTAACGGGGAAAGAGTGTACACTTTCATAGGGGAAACTGTCACCATGTAACTAAGAGAACCTTGTTTAAGGTTCTCTATTTTTATTTTATGGAGGGTAAAATGGAAAAAATCTACGAGGGTAAAGCAAAAGAAGTCTACACCACAGACCAAGCGGATGAATTTATCATTCGATACAAGGACACCGCCACCGCAGGAAACGGAGAAAAGAAAGCGGATATCGCCGGCAAAGGTGAATTGAACTTGGCCATCACTACCGCCATCTTCAAGATGCTCGAAGCCCACGGCATCCCAACCCACTACATTGAAACCCTCAATGAACGGGATATGCGGGTGAAGAAAGTGACTATCTTGCCGCTGGAAGTGATTGTGAGAAACATCTCCGCCGGATCCTTTGCCAAACGCTTCGGCGTGGACGAAGGGATTGTCTTTGAGCATCCATCCTTTGAGCTCTCATATAAAAATGATGAGCTGGGCGATCCGCTCATGGCTGAAGACCATGCCATTGCACTGGGTCTGGTCACCAAAGCCGAGTACGACGCCATTCGTGAGCAAACGCTTAAAATCAACGAGCTGTTGAAGGCCTTTTTCCTCAAGATCAATCTGAAGCTGGTGGACTTTAAGATTGAATACGGTAAGGACAGTGACGGCAACATTCTGCTTGCCGATGAAATCAGTCCGGACACCTGCCGTCTCTGGGACAAGGACACCAACCAAAAATTTGACAAAGATATTTTCCGCCGCGATCTTGGCGACTTAATTGAAGGCTATCAAGAAGTGTTGAAAAGGATTAACAACTAATGTGCGGCGTTATCGGTATCTACTCAAAAACGGACGTCAATAAAAAGCTCTTCTACGGCCTCAATTCGCTGCAACATCGCGGTCAGGAATCCGCCGGGATGGTGGTCTATGACGGCGCGAAGAACAAAGTGGAAAAGCGTATGGGTCTGGTGAATGATATCTTCGGGTCCGAGGAGTTAAATCGTCTGGACGGGACTGTGGGCATTGGTCACGTGCGCTACTCCACAGCGGGAGGCTCTTTCAAGTACAATGTACAGCCCCTTACGGCGATTTCACGAGGACGGGAAGTGGCCTTGGCGCACAACGGCAACCTCATCAACCATCAAATTTTGCGCACGCGTCTGGAAGAGGACGGCATGATGTTTCAAACGGCTATCGACACAGAAGTCCTCATGTTTCTCCTCTGCCGCTATCTCCACGACGACATTGTGGAAGCGGTGAAAAAAACCATGTCCATGGTGCAGGGAGCCTATTCCATTGTGGCGATGATTGACGGCAAGTTGGTGGCGTTCCGTGATCCCAACGGCTTTCGGCCGCTGGTCATCGGAGAGACCGACGACGGGGATGTGGTCGTTGCTTCGGAAAATGCACCTCTTGAAATTATCGGCGTGAGCCATATGCGGGACATGGCTCCGGGAGAGATCATCGTCATTGACGATAACGGCATCACCACCCACCGCTATGAATCCGATGAACCCCGACGCCACTGTATCTTTGAGTACGTGTACTTTGCGCGGGACGATGCCACGGTAGATGACATCAACGCCTATATGTTTCGACGTAGATGTGGGGAAATTCTCTCCCACGAAGCGGCGGTAGAGGCGGATCTGGTGGTGCCGGTGCCGGATAGCGGCACGCCGGCGGCCATCGGCTATGCACAGGAGAGTGGTATTCCTTTTGCCATCGGACTTGCAAAGAATCGTTATATGGGGCGCACTTTTATCAAACCGACGGACGAAGAGCGGCGATTGGCGGTCAAGATGAAGCTCAATCCCCTCGGGACGGTGTTAAAAGACAAGCGTATTATCATTGTGGACGACTCCATCGTTCGAGGCACCACCTCGGCGAATCTCATCGCCCGGATGAAAGAAGCCGGCGCCAAAGAGGTGCATATGCGCGTGGTGTCACCGCCGGTAGAGTATCCTTGTTACTACGGCATCAACACGCCGAACCGTCGCAATCTTATCGCGGCCAACTACACCATCGAAGAGATGCGTGAGAAAATTGGCGCCGATTCCTTGGCCTTTATCTCCATGGAAGGGATGATTGAAGCCAGTCAAAAACCGGGGGATATCTTCTGCAAAGCCTGCTTTAACGGCGATTATCCTGTGGATCCGATTCTTCTATAAGGAGGAAGCATGAAGCGAATTTATGTCACCAAAAAAGATGCTTTCGATCCGGCATCGAAGGCGCTGAAACAAACTATAGAACGGAGTTTAAACACCACTCTGGACACGTTTAAAATCTACCGTCGCTACGACATGCAGATCAGTGACCGGAGTCTGGAGCAACTTCTGTATACCGTCCTCTCTGAAAAAGTGGTGGACGAGCTCTACTACGGCGAGGCGGTCGAGACACTGGAAGCGGGGTTTGAGAACTATGTGCGAGTGGCGTATCTGCCGGGACAGTTCGACCAACGCCGCCAAGGGCTCTTGGACACCGCATCGCTTTTAACTGACGAAGCTATTGATGTGAAAGTGTCCTTAGTCTATGTGTTCAACCACGTGGATGAAGCTACGCTCAAGGGCATTGAAACGCTGCTGGTCAATCCGGTTGACTCGGAGATGTTGGATCTTGAAAGCGGACTGGACACCACGGACAACGCGGCCAATCTGGAGAACTTGGTTTACGACGGATTTATTAACTACACCGAGGCGGAACTGCAAGATTTTCTTGACGGTGAAAATTTGGCGATGAATCTGGATGATTTGAAGCTGATTCAGACCTATTTTAAGAAAGAAGGCCGAGACATCAACGAGACGGAGCTGGCCATTTTAGATACGTACTGGTCGGATCACTGCCGTCACACGACTTTCAACACGGCGCTGTCAGGCATTCAGTTTCCTCGACAAACGGCACTGGATGCCAAAATTGAAGCGGCATTTAACACCTACTTAGACATGAGAGAGGCGGCCGAGGTCACCAAACCGGTCACGCTGATGGGTCTGGGGACGATTTTAGCGAAGCTCATGAGCAAGGAAGGGAAGCTCTCGGACTTGGAAGTGAGCTCGGAGATCAACGCCTGCTCCGTTCGGATTCCTCTTGAGTTTGACGAAGACGGTGTGCATAAGACGGAAGACTACCTGCTGATGTTTAAAAACGAAACTCACAACCACCCTACGGAAATTGAACCTGTGGGCGGGGCCAGCACCTGTCTTGGCGGGGCCATTCGCGATCCTCTGAGCGGTCGCAGTTATGTCTATCAGGCGATGCGCATTTCCGGGGCGGCGGATCCTCGCACCCCGTTAACTGACACCCTTAAAGGGAAACTTCCTCAAAAGAAGATCACGCAGGAAGCGGCTCTCGGCTACTCGTCTTACGGCAACCAAATCGGTCTTGCCACAGGCTTTGTCAATGAAATGTACCATCCGGGTTATGTGGCGAAACGTCTGGAAGCGGGTGCGGTGATTGCGGCGGCACCGGAAGCTGATGTGAAGCGTCTGGAACCGGTGAAGGGTGATGTGATTGTCCTTCTTGGCGGCAAGACCGGACGGGACGGTATCGGCGGTGCGACAGGCTCGTCCAAGTCCCATGTGGTCTCGTCCATTAAAACGGAGTCCGCTCAAGTCCAAAAGGGCAACGCACCGGAAGAACGCAAGATTCAGCGACTCTTTAGAAATCCTGAAGCGACTCGCCTCATTAAAAAGTGCAACGACTTCGGGGCCGGCGGCGTCAGTGTGGCCATCGGGGAACTGAGCGAATCCGTGGTCATTCATCTGGATCGTGTGCCGTTAAAGTATCTGGGTCTGAAGCCGAAGGAGATTGCCATCTCCGAAAGTCAGGAGCGCATGGCTGTCGTCCTCGCGCCAGAAGACTTGGAGGCGTTTATCGCCCTTGCGGCGGATGAAAATCTGGAGGCTACTCATGTGGCCACCGTCACGGACAACGGACGGATGGTGATGCGCTATGGCGAAGCGACCATTGCGGATCTCAGCTACGACTTTATCGACACCAACGGCGCACCTCGGGAAACGGAGGTGGACGTGACTTCGGAAGCCACACCGACACTTTTGATATCTCGGGATATGGATCCGACGCATCTCAAAGACCGCTTGAAGGATCTGAATGTCACTTCGCAAAAGAATTTGATTGAACGCTTTGACCAGTCCGTCGGTCGGGGCACCGTACTTGCACCTCTGGGAGGCAAGGATCAAACTGTGCCGGCTCAAGCTATGGTATCTCGCATTCCTCGGCACCACGCCGATGTGCACACCGTCAGCGCCATGGCCTACGGCTGTAACCCGGATCTGTTGAGTGCGTCTCAATTCCTCGGCGGCTACTATGCGGTGGTGGAATCCGTGGCACGTCTTGTGGCAGTGGGTGCGGGCAGAGATACGGTGCGCCTGAGCTTCCAGGAATTTTTTGAACGGATGGACGGCAGTAAAGCTTGGGGCAAACCCCTTAAAGCACTTCTCGGAGCGCTGATGAGTTCCAGAGCGCTGGACGCACCGCCGATTGGCGGCAAGGATTCCATGAGCGGCACCTTTGAAGCTATCAGTGTGCCCCCAACGCTCATCTCGTTTGCCGTCACTACGGCTCATGACGAGGCGATTATCGGTCAAAACTTTAAAGGCAAAGGCAGGCTCGGCGTCATTGAAACACCGATGGACGACGACGGACTTTTAGATATGGACGTCTTTAAAGACAACGCCGATGCCTTACATCAAGCCATTATAGATAAGAACGTCCTCACAGCTGTGGCAGTGACCCACAAGGGCACACTGGCCCACCTCTATGAAAGTGCAAGAGACACATCCGGCTTCAGTGTGGAACTCGACGACCTGTACTCACCGAGATACGGAACCTTTATTGTGGAGTACACAGAGGATGCCGACTTTATTAAGCCGATCGGCCATTTTGCAGGCGGTATCACGGTGAACGGCGTGACGCTGGATAAAGACGATTTGGATGCGGCGTATCTGAACACCTTGGACGGAGTCTTTACACCGATGGAAGAACGTGTGGACGAACCCCTTGCACCGCAGTCCTCATCGCCGCGGCGAATGAAGTCTCACAAGCCGGTGGATGTGGTGAAGGTAGTTATCCCGGCCTTCCCGGGTACCAACAGTGAGTGGGACACGAAAGAAGCTTTTGAACGGGCGGGAGCTCACGTGGACATTCTCGTCTTTAAAAATCGTACGGAGTCGGAGCTTAAAGCGTCCCTTGATGCCTTTGCAGAGCTCATTGAAAGCGCTCAAATTCTTGCCATCCCCGGCGGCTTTTCCATGGGCGACGAGCCGGACGGCTCGGGCAAGTTTATTGCCAACGTCCTGCGTGCACCACGTGTGAAGGCGGCGGTTGAGACGTTGTTACACGACAATGACGGCCTGATTCTAGGAATCTGCAACGGATTTCAGGCTCTGGTCAAAACCGGACTTCTGCCATACGGCGAGATTCGTGAACTGGAGGCCGAGGACCTGACCTTAACTTATAACACCAGTCATCGCCATCTGGCCCGCCTGGTGCCAACGCGTATGGTCTCCACCAACTCACCGTGGCTTCAAAGTCTGAGCGACGACATCTACCGTGTGGCCCTCTCCCACGGAGAAGGTCGCTTTGTGGTCAGCTCGTCTCAGTTCAAAACACTGCTTGAGAATGACCAGGTGGTGGCGCAGTATGTGGAAAATCCCAACGGATCGGACTACGGCATTGAATCTGTGATGTCCGCCGACGGCAAGATTCTCGGCAAGATGGGTCACAGTGAACGCTATACCGACGGTCTGTACAAAAATATAGACGACATGACCTATCAGGACATTTTCACCGCCGGCGTGAACTATTTTAAGGAGTGAGCATGAATCGTACTCAATACAACAGTCCTTTGAACACGCGCTACAGCTCTAAGGAGATGAGCGCCATCTTCTCTGAAACGGAAAAGTTTAAGACCTATCGCAGACTTTGGACAGAGCTTGCCCGGGCGGAGATGGAACTCGGACTCAACATTACCGACGCCCAGGTGCAGGACTTGGCGGATCACATTGAGGACATCGACTTTGAACGGGCGGCGGCCTATGAAAAGGAACTTCGCCATGATGTCATGGCCCATGTGAAGACCTACGGCGAGGCGGCACCTTCGGCGAAAGGCATTATTCACCTGGGCGCTACCAGCTGTTTTGTCACGGATAACACGGACATTATCATCATGGGTCGGGCACTGCAACTTGTGCGCAAAAAACTGGCGGTTCTCATCGACAATTTATGCCGCTTTGCCAACACCTATAAAGCGATGCCCACCCTCGGCTTTACGCACTACCAACCGGCACAGCTGGTCACCGTGGGGAAGCGGGCCACGCTGTGGATGCAGGACTTCCTCTTTGATCTGGAAGATTTGAATTACCGCCTGGAGCACCTCAAACTCAGAGGCGTCAAAGGCACCACCGGCACCCAGGCGTCCTATCTGGATCTGTTTAACGGCGACGACGACAAAGTGCGCCGTCTTGAAGACAAAGTCGTCCGAGCTATGGGCTTTACCGACGCCGTCAAAGTGAGCGGTCAGACCTATACTCGAAAGATCGATGCGCAGGTGATGAGTGTGCTGCAAGGCATCGCCGTTTCCGCTCACAAGATGACCAATGACATTCGTCTTCTGCAAAACTTAAAAGAACTGGAAGAGCCTTTTGAAAAGAATCAAATCGGCTCCTCCGCCATGGCGTACAAACGCAACCCGATGCGTTCCGAGCGGATTGCATCCCTCTCGAAGTACATCATCGCGCTGAGTGAGAGTCCGTCGCTTGTGGCGATGACACAGTGGCTGGAACGTACTTTGGACGACTCGGCGAACAAGCGCCTGAGCATTGCGGAGTGTTTTCTCGGTGTGGACGCGGTGCTTGAGATCGCCATTAACGTCACCGACGGGATGGTGGTCAATGAGAAGGTCGTGGCTAAGCATGTGGCGGAAGAATTGCCGTTTATGGCGACGGAAAATATTTTGATGGAAGCGGTCAAACGCGGCGGCAACCGTCAGGAACTTCACGAAGTCATCAGGGAAAATGCCATGAAGGCTGCGGCCAGGGTGAAGCAGGAAGGTCTTGACAACAATTTGCTGGAACTCTTGGTGGCGGATCCGAGAATCGACTTCACCGAAGATATGGTCACTACGGTTCTTAACCCTCAGGCCTTTATCGGTCGGTGTCCGGCTCAGGTGGATGAGGTCATCGCCTTTGCAAAAGAGCTGATTGCGCCGTATCTTTCCGATTATCACGTGGAACTCAACGTCTGATGGATGAAACTTTTTTCACAATTGGTCCCCTTTGGGGACCTTTTTTCATATAAAGTCAAAAAGAGACGCGTAAAACATTGTATTTACGGGGTCGTGTGATAAAATAAAACCTATAAAATGTTTTCATAATGGAGGTTAACATGAATAGAAAACTGAAAGATCTCATTCTACTTGGAATTTTCATCGTCATACTTTTCATTTCTACAATCAGCAATCAGTTTTCAACGGACATTCTATGGAAACAAGATAACTCTGTACGGGAATACCAAGGTCTTCTCTTCAATGCACCGGCAGATATCACGGGACTCAAGGTGAGTCGGGGCAACACACAGGAGGGTCTGGTCACCTACAACGTAGAGTTCTCTTACATAGGATCGGGTTCCGGTCTGAGAATCTTAGGCACCCCCGTCAGACAGGTTTTCTTTGATGAGGGCCTGACACCGAAACACAGTGAAGTGAAACTCAGAGGTGACTACAGCAAGATCAACGATCTGCTCGTCAACGAAAAGCTGACCGTCAAGCCTCACGGCGACAATGTGCCGCCGTTTGAAGCACGATCGACCATGCGTGTGGATTTGGATCCGGAGGTGGAACACTACGCCTTCACACTGCACTATGCACCCCTTGAAACCAACTATCGCATGACGGACAAAGTGGCGGATACCAGTGTGTTTATCACTAACGCCAAAGTGGATAAGTTCACCAACTCTCAAACCAACACCGATGCCAAGACGACGACATTCTCCGAGTCAGGCTTTACGGTGAACGTAGAAGAAAATCAAAATTCAAGCACTATGAGCCACGTCACTTTCCTTGACACCGTCTCCAAAGTGGTCTTTATCGGCGCCGCCCTTGGCGTTGTGGCGCTGATTTATCTCACCCGTCGGGAACACCACGCTCTTGTTATCGTGTTGATGATGCTCATGGTCCTCAGCTTCTACCGTATGTTGGATATGGGTGCGACCACGATAGGAACCCTGGTGGTGATGCCGATTGTCTTCTACATCGGAACCGTCCTCGCCCGCTTTATGGGGAAGGAGCGTCTCCATGTGAACGGCAAAGAGCTCAAGCAAAATTTGGCTTTCACCGTGGTCTTTTTTGTGGCGGCGCTGGTGCTCATCGTGTTGCCGCAAGCCTTTTAATGGCGTACAATGAAAGTTTTGTGAAAAGAGTCTGTAAGGACTCTTTTTTTTGTAGGGCAGGACGTTTGAGAAAACATTTTCAAATTGAATCATTCAGCCACATCGGTTATAATGAACATATAACAATAGGAGGTATGTATGAAAAAGAAATCTTTATTACTCATTATGTTGCTGTCCCTGGCAATGTTCTTAGTTGCATGTGGCGGCAACACTGCCAATGACAGCGCTGCTGCCAACGAAGCTGCCGCCAACGGCAATGCAGCTGCTGAAGAAGGCGCAGCACCTGCCAGTGATCTGGTCATCGGTTTTGTTACTGATGAAGGCGGCATCAATGACGCTTCGTTCAACCAAGGTATCTATGAAGGTCTCGGATTAGCGGAACAAGACCTCGGGATCACCCGTGTCTACAAAGAATCTGCAGACTCTAAGGACTATGCACCGAATTTTGAGGCGATTCTTGACGAAAATGCTGATTTGATTATAGGTGCCGGTTTTAAAATGGGCGCTGACATCGAAAAAGTTGCAAAACAAAACCCTGATGTAAAATATGCGATTGTTGACCATGCACCTGAAGAAGCCATTCCGAACTTATTGGGAATTACTTTCAGAGACCAAGAACCTTCTTTCTTAGTCGGTTACATTGCAGGTCTTACCACTGAAACCGGAAAAGTCGGTTTTGTCGGCGGACAAGAAGGTCCGTTGATTGGTTCTTTCGAATGGGGTTACAAAGCCGGTGTTCGTTATGCAGCTCAAGAACTTGGTACTGACATTGAAGTGCTGACACAATATGTTGGCGGTTTTACCGATGCGCAAAAAGGTAAAGCTATTGCAGCTCAAATGTATCAACAAGGCGCTGATGTCGTATTCCACGCAGCCGGTGGTGCCGGAGACGGTGTTATCGAAGCGGCTAAGGAAGCTGACAAATGGGTTATCGGTGTTGACCGCGATCAAAATGAAGCCGCTCCTGACAATGTATTAACTTCAGCTATGAAGAATGCCAACGTTGCTGTATACCAAGTTGTTCAAAAACTGGTTGAAGAAGATGCTTTTGACGGTGGTCAAAACATTGAACTTGGCCTTTCTGATGAAGGGGCTGTAGGTATTGCACCAACATCCGATAAAAATGTCAAACCAGAAGTACTTGAAAAAGTTAAAGCTGTTGAAGAAAAAATTATTTCAGGTGAAATTGTTGTACCTGAATCTGAAGAAACATTCAACGCTCAGTAAACTTGATTCAAATAAGCCGGGGTTTCCCGGCTTTTTTTGTATCCCGACGTCGCACCTCCCGAAGGCGGGATAAGGATGTTGACACTGTAAAGACTTGATGAAGGTTATGGGGCACAGTATTTCCATGCCGCTTGAAGCGGTCTTGTTCACGGGACTTGTCATCGGAGTGACAGCAGGAAAGGGTTCGCCAAAACTGTGAAAATGGTTAAGATAAAAGGTTTCAACAACTGTATTTTTTAGTATAATAAACTAAAAGGAAGTGAGAACATGGAAAATGCGCAACCTCTTGCTGTGGAGATGCGACAGGTGACTAAAAAATTCGGCAGCTTTACGGCAAATGATAAGATAGATTTAGATATTCGCCAAGGTGAGATTCATGCTCTGCTCGGGGAAAACGGCGCAGGGAAGAGTACGCTGATGAATATTCTCTACGGTCTCTACACCCCGACCGGTGGGGAGGTCCTCATCAACGGCAAGACCGTGAATTTTTCAGACCCCAATGACGCCATTGCCGCAGGACTTGGCATGGTGCACCAACATTTTATGCTCATTCAACCGTTTACGGTGGTGCAGAATATTATTTTGGGCAAAGAGCCGTTAAAGGGCATGGCTGTGGACATGGCCAAAGCGAAAGCTGACGTCGAAGCACTCTCGGCAAAGTACGGTTTGAGTGTCGATTTGGATGCAAAAATCGAAGATATTTCCGTGGGGATGCAGCAACGTGTAGAGATTTTAAAAGCACTTTACCGCGGTGCGGACATTCTTATTCTCGATGAGCCGACGGCGGTCCTCACGCCGCAGGAAATTGACGATTTCATCAACATTATCAATCAACTTTCTGAACAAGGTAAGACCATTATTATCATTACACATAAACTGCGTGAAATTAAAGCGATGGCCGATCGCTGTACCATTATTCGCCGCGGTCAAAAAATTCAAACGGTGCAGGTGTCCGAAGTCAATGAAGATGAACTGGCGGACATGATGGTCGGGCGCAGTGTGGATCTGCATGTGGATAAAGCCGATCAGGAACCGGGGGAGGTCATTCTGGAAGTCCGTGAGCTCAAGGCCAAGGATTTTCGCGGCGTGGATAAGCTTAAAAGTTTGAACCTCACCTTGCATCGAGGGGAAATCCTCGGCATTGCGGGGGTGGACGGCAACGGTCAGTCGGAACTGCTCGCAGCGCTGACCGGCCTTCACAACATCGAGTCCGGGCACATTCTCTTAGGCGGCAAAGACATCACCGGCGCCACGCCACGAGCTATTCACGAAGCGGGAATGTACAACATTCCGGAAGATCGTCAGGCACGGGGTTTGGTTTTGGATTTTACCATTGCGGAAAATTTGATTTTGGAAAAATTCTATCAAAATCCGTATTCCAATAAGGGTGTCTTGGAACACACTTACATTGATGAGCACGCGGCGGAGCTTGCGGAGACGTTCGACATTCGTCCTCGGGAGATTCATCAAAAGGTCGGGGCGCTCTCCGGAGGGAATCAACAAAAAGTGATTATTGCACGAGAAATTATGAACAACCCGGATGTGCTCATTGCGGCGCAGCCGACTCGAGGTCTTGATGTCGGGGCGATTGAATATGTCCACCGTTTTCTGGTGGAGCAGCGCAACAACAATAAAGCTGTCCTTTTAATTTCTTTTGAGCTGGATGAAATTCTTTCGCTGTCCGATCGCATCGGCGTTATCTATGACGGACAGATCGTCAAAGTTCTGGACGCGGGAGCGACCAATGAACGGGAAATCGGCCTACTGATGTCCGGAGGTGTGAAATGAAAAAAAATCGCATGGTCTATACACTCATTTCCGTCCTTTTAGGCTTTTTGGTCGGATCGGTAATCTTCCTCATCAACGATATTAATCCCCTTGAAGCGTATAAGGTCATTGTCCTCGGGGCAGTGAGCAAACCGTCGTATCTGTCCTGGGTCGTCGTGAAAGCCATTCCGATTATTCTCACCGGGATTTCCGTGGCCTTTGCGTTTCGCACGGGACTTTTTAACATCGGCTCCGAGGGGCAATATATTGTCGGATCCATCGGTGCTTTTGTCATCGGCTATCTGCTTCATTTGCCGCCGGTCATCCACGCTGTATTTGCCCTTCTTGTGGGCGGACTGTTCGGCGGTCTTTGGGGCGGCATTGTGGGACTTTTAAAGAGTCGCTTCGGCATTAATGAAGTTATCTCATCCATTATGTTTAATTGGATTGCTTTTTACTTCAGCAATTATATGCTGAGCTTTGATCTCTTCAGAAAACCTGGAACGGACACGTCCTTTGAGATTCAAAACACGGCGAATATTCAGATTCTCGGCAATTGGAAGCAATCTGATGCCGGCATTGCCTTTATGCAGGACAATCCGGTGATCAGGCAAATTCTTCGCCCACCTTTGAACTGGGGACTTGTCCTTGCTGTGGTGACAGCGATTGTGATCTATTATCTCATCAAGAATACCACGTTGGGCTATCAACTCAAAGCCGTAGGTTATAACCCCCTTGCCGCAGAATATGGCGGCATTGACATTCGTAGAAATCAAGTGGTGTCCATGGGTATTTCCGGCTTTATCTCAGGCCTTGCGGGGGCGGTGACAGTGCTTGGCGTATCCTTGAACATCGGTGTGATGGCATCTCAGGAAGGTTACGGCTTTAACGGAATGGCAGTGGCGCTCATTGCAGGGAACAATCCGCTTTTGTGTATCCCTGCAGGATTGTTGTTTGCCGGGTTAAACTACGGCGGCGGCAAGCTGAATTCGGCGCTCAACACGTATTCTGAAGTGGTCAATATCGTCATCGGTATTATTATCTTCTTCATCGCCATGCCGAAACTGTTGGACATTATCGGTGGCTTTTTTACCGGTGCAAAAATGAAAAAAGATAAGGAGGCTACTAAGTGAACACACTATTCGGGATTATAAGTATTACCTTGCTCTACTCTGCGCCTCTTATCTTTACCGCGTTAGGCGGCGTTATCAGTGAAAATGGCGGCGTGGTCAACATCGGTTTGGAAGGAATGATGGCTCTTGGCGCCGTGGTCGGTGCGACGGTGGGCTTTTATCTCGGCAATCCGTGGCTCGCTTTTCTCTGCGGCGGTCTGGCGGGTATGGCGCTGTCGCTCTTACACGCCGTTGCAACCATTCATTTCCATGCCGACCATGTAGTTAGCGGGATTGCCATCAACCTCATCGGACCGGGACTTGCCCTGTTCCTTTGCCGGGTGTTCTTTGACGGGGCGGCCATGAGTAAGTCCATTCCTTTTGAAAACAAATTGCCTCAGCTTTTCCGCGATGTCTTCACACCGGAGCTTCTTGAAAAGATGCCCTTTATGCGCTATGTACAGATTGTCTTTCAGCAATATATCATTGTCTATCTAGCCTTTTTCCTGGTCTTGCTGATGTGGTATCTGCTCTATCGGACGAAGCTGGGACTTCGGATTCGCGCTGTGGGAGAACATCCTCAAGCGGCAGAAACACTGGGGATCAATGCCTATAAAATCAAATACATTTGTGTGCTTGCCTCCGGCTTTTTAGCAGGTCTTGGAGGTGCCAGCATGAGTCTTGCCATCGTCTCCAACTTCCGTGAGACACTGATTTCCGGTCAAGGTTTTATCGCTCTTGCGGCAGTTATTTTCGGGAATTGGACACCACAAGGTGCCTTTATCGCCTGTCTGCTCTTCGGGGCATCTCAAGGGTTGTCGGTTATCCTGGGTACGCTGGGAATTCAAATCGACACGAACTTACTTGCCATGCTGCCGTACATCATCACGCTGCTTGCGCTCATCTTCTTTGTGAAGAGTTCGAAAGCACCGGCGGCGGACGGCGTACCTTACGAACGCAGTCACTAATCCAAACGCCAGCTTAGGTTGGCGTTTTTTAACACGAGAGAGGTTCTATGAATATCAATTGGTATCCCGGTCATATGAAAAAGACTGTGGAAGAGATACAGAAAAAACTGAAACTGGTGGATTTCTACATTGAAATACTCGACGCACGCATCCCTTATTCCAGTCAAAATCCTTTACTGAGAGAGATGTTAAAACACAAAAAGGGTTTGATTTTGCTGAATAAAAAAGATTTGGCCGACGAGGCCATGAACGCACGCTGGGCGGAACACTTTTCTCAAAATGGCAACCGAGCCATGCTCTATACGGCCACCAAACCGGCGCCTGAGAAAATTGTGAGCGAAGCAAAGCTGCTTATGGCGGAGGAGTTGGAGCGTCAACGGGATAAAGATGTGAACTTCGGGCCGCTGCGTGCGATGATTGTAGGGATTCCCAACTCCGGAAAGTCCACCTTTATCAACGGTATCGTGGGGAGCAAGTCGGCCAAGGTGGGCAACCGTCCCGGCATTACCACCACACATCAGTGGATTAAACTGGGCGGCGACTTGCACCTGCTCGACACGCCGGGGGTGCTGTGGCCGAAATTTGAAGATCAGGATGTGGGTTTGAGTCTGGCGTTTACCGGTGCGATCCGCGATGAAATTTTGGATACCGAGACTCTGGCGCTGCGTCTTATTGAAAGGCTCCAAGAGGTGGCGCCGACTGCTTTGACGACGCGTTACGGCGTGGACACCGAGGGCGAAGGATTAGCGGTGATGGAGGCGATCGGACGGCGTCGAGGTGCGTTGTTAAAAGGAGCGGAGATTGACTATACCAAGACGGCCGGGATTATTCTCGACGAGTTTCGAAAAGGCGTCCTGGGTCGTATCACATTGGAGAGGCCGGATGGAAAACTTTGAAAGTCAATATAAAGCGCTGGGGTATTCCCACATTGTGGGGATTGATGAAGTGGGGCGAGGCTGCCTTTTCGGCGATGTGGTGGCCTGTGCGGTCATTATGCCGGAGAGCCGTATTGAAGGCGTGAAAGATTCCAAGAAGCTCAGTCAGAAGAAACGTGAAGAACTGTACACGCTGATTTTAAAACATGCCGTGGCGGTGGGGATCGGCCGGGCCGACGCTCAGGAAATCGACAGCGTGAACATTAAGAATGCCACACACCTGGCGATGGAGCGCGCGGTGAACAATCTCAGAGATCAAAAGAATCGCAAGGTCTATACGGATCTTCTGCTCATCGATGCGGAGACGATTAACCTGAAAGTTGCTCAAGTGCCGTTGATTCACGGGGACGATCGCTGTTACAGTATCGCCTGTGCATCCATTGTCGCCAAGGTCTATCGGGACAGTCTGTGTCAGCAGTGGGATGAACGCTACCCGGGTTACAGTATCGCCGCGAATAAAGGTTACGGCACTGCGATTCACCGTCGGGCGCTTCAGTCTAAGGGGCCGTCTGCCATGCATCGTCGCAGCTTTCTTGGCAAAATTTTGGAGCCGAAGGGATGAACCGCAAAGCTTTCGGCGACCTGGGGGAAACCGTTGCGGCGAATTATCTTGCGGGACTCGGCTATACGATTTTAGATCGCAATTACCGCGCCATGGGCACGGAACTGGACATCATCGCCAGAGACGGCGCCATTCTCGTCTTTGTAGAAGTGAAAAGCAGAAGTTCCGTAGCTTACGGTCACGGTTTTGAAGCGGTGGATGAGCGAAAGGTGGCGCACATCGTTCAGACCAGCCTCGACTACATACAGCGCCATGGACTCAGTCACATGCAGGTGAGATACGATATTGTCGAATATTATAAAAATGGCGAGCTCAATCACATCCGAAATGCCATTGAACTTTGAGAGGTGTCTATGTATTCAGAAGCTTTAACCTGTTCGCTTCAAGGTCTTGAAGGGGACGTGATCACGGTGGAGTCGGACCTGACTAACGGTCTGCCTAAATTTGTCATTGTGGGATTGCCGGATGCGGCGATTAAAGAGTCCATTGAGCGCGTGCGCTCCGCCATTAAAAATTCCGGCTATGAGTTCCCCTTAAAGCGTATTACCATCAATCTGCAGCCGGCGAACCTTCGAAAAGACGGGTCGCAAATGGATCTTGCCATCGCGATGAGCATCCTCTCTGCCGGGGAAGATTTTTCCACCGAACCCTATGTCATCATCGGCGAACTTTCTTTAGACGGGACCGTCAATGGGGTGAACGGCTGTCTTGCCATGGTGATTTCCATGCGGGCAAAAGGGTATAGGCAGTTCATTGTGCCGTTTGAAAATCGCAAGGAGTGCAGTGTGGTGGACGATGTGGCGATCTTTCCGGTCACAAGCCTGAAACAGGCGGTCAGCTTTGTTCGCGGCGACGATGATGTGGCGCGGTTCATTGGGGACTACGACGCCAAGCCTGCCGACTTCGACGTGGACTTTTCCGATATGAAAGGACAGCCGTTTCTCAAGCGAGCTTTAGAAATTGCCGCCGCCGGACGGCACAATCTTTTGATGATCGGTGAGCCGGGAAGCGGCAAAAGCATGGCGGCAAAGCGACTGCCCACGATTTTACCGCCTCTGAGCTTTGAGGAAGCGGTTGAAGTGACCAAGATTTACTCCGTGGCGGGGCTGTTAAAGGACGCGTCCCTCATCACGCAGCCGCCGTTTCGTGCGCCGCACCATACCGCGTCGGCTGTGTCGCTCATCGGCGGCGGACGCGTTCCCAAACCCGGCGAAATTTCTCTTGCCCATAACGGTGTACTTTTTTTAGATGAGTTGCCGGAGTTTTCCAAACAGGTTATTGAAGTGCTGCGTCAGCCGTTGGAGGATAAGATCATCACCATTTCCCGGGCCAATGCGAGTCTGACTTATCCGTCAGATATGCAGCTGATTGCCGCCATGAATCCGTGCCCTTGTGGATATCATCACTCCAAGCACCACACGTGTAGCTGCAGTCAAGGCGATATCAATCGCTATCTGGCCAAGGTGTCCCATCCGCTGTTGGACCGTATCGACATCCATGTTGAAGTCGAAGCGGTGAAGTATGAACACCTCAGCAGTGATGATGTGGCAGAGAGCTCCGGGACTGTTCGGGAGCGTGTCAAAGCGGCACGAGCTGTCCAAAGTGAGCGCTATCGGCGCGAGCCTTTCTCCTGCAATGCGGATATTCGGGAGAAACGCATTGCCGCGTACTGCAAGTTACAGCCGTCCTCTCAAGCCATTATGGATATGGCGTTTAAAAAATATGCCTTCTCGGCCCGAACCTACAACAAGATTTTAAAAGTAGCTCGGACCATTGCGGATCTTGCCGGGCGGGAAGCGATTGCAGATGGTGATGTACTGGAGTCCATACGCTATCGCAGTATGGACAGCAAGTATTGGAGCTAAGTATGGATTTACGGGATTTTTATCTCTACACGAACAGCTTGCAGATTGAAGCGGAGCAGGTTCAGAGTATTTTGGCACACATTCCGTCTGTGGACGTGCTGTTTGAGGCGGACTTATCACCTCTTGCGCCGAGTGTGAGGGCGAAGCTTAAGACGTATCAGCCTGAGGTGTTGGAACGACTGAAAGCCACCTTGGAGCGAGAGCGCATTACGGCACTGACCTTAGCGGACGCGGCGTACCCTATGGCGCTTCGTACTATTGAAAATCCGCCGGCGGCACTCTATGTCAGAGGAGATTTGTCTTTGGAATTTACTTGTGGCGTGGGGATTGTCGGATCACGCAAAGCCACAGCCTATGGACACAGTGTGGTCAACTACATTGTGGACGGCCTGCAGGCGGCAGACGTCACGGTCATTTCCGGTATGGCTTACGGCATTGATGCTTTGGCCCATACTCGAGCGCTTGAGAACGACCTGCCTACCATCGCCGTACTCGGTTCAGGAGTTGATGTGATCTATCCCAAGGCCAACCGTCAGCTCTATGAGAATTTGGTAGTGCGTGGCGCTGTGATATCGGAGTATGCACCGGGCACACCGCCGAACAGCTTTCGCTTTCCTAGGCGCAACCGTATCATCTCAGGGCTCAGTCGGGCGATTGTGGTCGTGGAAGCTATGGAAAAAAGCGGGAGCCTCATCACGGCACGTCTCGGTGCGGAACAGGGGCGAGAGGTGTTTGCCGTACCGGGAGCCATCAACAATCCGGCTTCCTTTGGCACCAATCGCCTTATTCGTGACGGCGCACTTATCCTCTCCGATGTGGAGGATCTGTTAAGTGTGCTGCCGAAGCGCCGCAAGGTGGAGGCGGCTTCCGTGGAGCTGTCAGAGGATGAACAGACGGTTGTCGATGCAATTGCCGGCGGCGCCGCATCCATTGAGGGACTGCAGCGGACACTTCGCATGGATATCCGGGCGCTGTCCGGTATTCTCACCGTATTGGAACTCAAAGACATCCTCACCGTGAGCGGGACAGAACTGACATTACATCGCCATTAAAAAGGACCTCGGATGATTGCGAGGTCCTTTTGTGTACTATGCAATAAATTGGGTGAGAAAGATCAGCACAATGGCGAGGGGCGTGATATATTTGATGCTTACGCGCATCCAGGCCTTGACCCCGGGCGACTTGATGTTGGAGGCGTCAATGACGTTGTCAATGCCCCAGACGTAACCGGAGAAGATGCATATGGCAAGACAGCTCACCACGAGGACGTAGTTGCTTTCGAGGACATCTAAAAAGCTGAAGAGGGCGTCGTTGTGAATGGAAAAGTAAGCGATAGCGACAATGGGCACGGCACTGATGAGAATAGCAGGCATACGGTTTAGATTGAACTTTTCCATGAGCAGACCCACGATGGCCTCGTAGACACCTACCGACGAGGTGAAGGCTGCAATGTAGAAACCCAGATAGAAGAGGATGGCGAGAAAGCCGCCGCCAGGCACAACGTTAAAGGCGTTCGGCAACGTGAGAAAGCTCAGCGTCACACCTTCGGCCACTTCCAAATCCGTGGCAAAGACCATAGGCAGCACCATTAAACCGGCGAGGACGCCGGCAACAATCAGAGAGATACAAATCATGGACGAACTTTTAAAAATATTTTCATCTGGGTCTTTAATATAGGAGCCGAAGACCATGGAACCCAGCATACCAAGACCCAGGGCGAAGAACGCCTGACCCAGGCAGGTGAGCAGACCGTTAAAAGAAAACTTGGCAGGATCAGGAAGAAAGAGAAATTTCACACCTTCCATAGCGCCGTCCAAACGGAGCACGGAGATAATGACCGCCGCCATAATGATAAAGAGCAGTGGTAACAGCACTTTTGAAATACGCTCCACACCTTTTTGGACGCCGAAGATCAACACGCCGATATTAAGCGCCAGATTGAACATGAAGAAGAGAAAGACTTGGGACTTGTTGCCGTTAAAGGCATCAAAGAACGCCACGACGCCGGCGTTATCCAATCCCATAAGACTGCCTTCAAAGCCCACGACCAAGTATTTAAAAATCCACGAATAGATGGGCGCGGTGTACCCTAAGATCAGTATCGCGGCAAACAGGTGGACATACCCTGCCAGGTAGAACTTGGACTTGGGTGCAATCGTCTTGTAGGCATCGATAGCGGTGTGCTGTGCATGAAAGCCGATGGCGACTTCACAGGTCATAAGCGGAATACCGATTATAATGATGATAGCGACGTAGAGCAAAATAAAAATCGCGCCGCCGTTTGCGCCGACGACATAGGGAAAGCGCCACAGTGAGCCAATGCCCAGGGCGAGGCCGATAGCCACGAGAATAAATCCCCAGATGGAGCTGAAACCTTCATTTTTTTTCAAAAAATCACCTCTTGCGTGTAGTATAGATGAAAAACAAAGTTGTGGCAATAGTTTAAATGGGAACAGTGACGACGTGAAAAGTTTTTTAAAAAATTTGTAAAGGGTTCTTGACAAATATCTTCGGACAAGGTAATATCTTACATAGCGTTTGTGCTATCGTAGCTCAGCAGGTAGAGCACTACATTGGTAATGTAGAGGTCACGGGTTCGAATCCCGTCGTTAGCTCCATTTATACTTTGTTGTGGATCCTCATTATGTATGGGGATCTATTTTTATGCTCAAATCTTTGGACGGGGCGACGCCGTGGCGTAGGGGCGATATAGAGCGGTGACACGGAATAGGGCTGAGTTTTTGTTTATCCCAACACAGGTACGGAGATGGGATCATGACACGCATTTTGAGTTTATCGGGCAATAGAATTGACATTGTTATGATTTTTTAGTTTTAAAGTGAGTCAAGATTCGATATACTGATTGTGTATGTAGCAGGGAAAGGGAAGGGAGGACATATGGTTATTGTATTTGATATGGACGGCACCTTGGTGGAGTCCGGAGAAGGGATTGTCAACAGTTTCATCTATGCCTTTCAAAAAATGGGGCTCGCGGTACCGCCGAAGCGGGAATTGGAACGCTACATCGGTCCGCCGCTCAAAGAGACGTTTAAGCTTCGATTCGGTTTTACACCGGATGAGGCTGCCACGGCATTAAGTTACTATAGAGAGTACTACAGACAAAAGGGGAAGTTTGAAATCCGTCCTTATGACGGGATCACTGAGCTGGTCAAGCAGCTTGCAAAAACCCACACCATCGCGCTGGGAACTTCCAAACTGCAGGAGAGTGCCGAGGATATTTTAGCGCATCTGAAGCTCAAAGACTACTTTTCCGTGTTCAGCGGTGCGACACAGGACGATACCCGAGACACGAAAGTCAAAGTATTGGAGTACGTGTTGGAACAGTTGGGGCCGACGGAAGCACCTATCGTCATGGTCGGAGACCGCTTCTATGATATGGAAGGGGCAACCGCGCTCGGTCTGATTCCTATCGGAGTGAGCTGGGGGTATGGCGATGAAGAGGAGCTGACAGCTTCCGGCGCGAAAGCCGTTGCAGCTGATGTCCATGAACTGGAGGCCATTTTAACGACATTGGATTTTGTGGCGTCATGTTAGGAGTGAAAGGATGCCAGTTAACTTACCGGTAATTGACACTATGAATATTGTCCTGGAAACCGTCGGCACGATTGCCTTTGCGTTTTCGGGAGCCATGCTTGGCATTCGAGGGAATATGGATTTGATGGGGACCTTGGTTTTAGGACTCACCACAGCCCTTGGGGGCGGCGCAACGCGAGATATCTTTCTCGGTTATAATCCGCCAAGTATGTTTCGGGACACCGGCTATGTCAAGCAGGCTGTTGTGGCGTCGCTCATCGTGTTCATCATCTGTTATCTGCGTCAGGAGATCATCAGCTCCCGGGCGATGGCACGATTTGAACGGGCTATGGTATTTTTCGATGCTTTAGGTCTTGGCGCATTTACCGTCACCGGGATGAATCAGGCCATTGCGCTGGGCTTTCGAGAGCACTGGTTTCTGGTGGTGTTTTGCGGCCTGCTCACCGCAGTAGGTGGCGGCGTCATTCGGGATATCTTTGCCGATCGGACGCCGACGATTTTTCAAGAACAGATTTACGCCTCGGCGGCCCTGATCGGCGCTGTGGTCTATATGCAGTTTTTCGGAGTTTTGCCCCAAAACGTCCTCATGCTCATTACCGCAATGATTGTGGTGGTAGTGCGTATGGTGTCTGTCTATAAGGACGTGGGGCTACCTAAGATAAAGTAAGAGGTTATTATGAGTATAAAAATTGTGATTGACAGCGGGACGGATCTGAACCCGCACATTATTGAAACCTGTGAGATAGACGTGCTGCCTATTGATATCTCCACCGATGAGGCGGTGTACAGTGCGGACGAGATCAGCATCGATGAGATGTTTGCGCGGCAACGGGCGGGGGAAACCTTCCGTACGGCTCAGGTCTCTCAATACATCTATGAAACCGCTTTTGAGAACTATGCCAAAGCCGGGGACGAGGTTATCTATTTGGCCTTATCCAGCGGTCTGAGTGCCACGTGCGCCTCGGCCATGAAAGTGGCGGAGACCGTCAATGCCAAGTACAACGGGAAGATTCACGTCTATGATACGTTGCTTGCGACTTTCGCAACAGGTTATATGGCTTGGCGTGCGTGCGCTCTCGCCAAAGAAGGCAAGTCCTATGAAGACATTAAAAAGACGCTGGACTTTATTCGAGATCATGCCACCGCCTATTTTTCTGTGCGCAGCTTAGAGTTTCTCCAGCGAGGCGGGCGAGTCTCCAAGACTGAAGCCATTGTTGGAGGACTGTTAAATATTCGTCCCATGCTTCAAATCACCAAAGACGACGGCTCCTTACGGGTCATTGACAAAGCTCGCGGCGACAAAGCCATGATGAAAAAATTTGTGGAGCTCTTTGATCCGAAAGCCTTGCCTTGCCCTGTGATTATCAGCTACGGCGACGATGATACCTATGCGAAAAAACTCAAAGCCCACATGATGGAAGCTTACCACATCCCTGAAGAGGACATCCATTTTATTCAAGTGGGACGGATCGTCGGCGCTCATGTGGGTCCGGAATTTTTAGGCTTGCTTTCCTTTGATGGGAAAGAGGAAGACTATGTATAAAAAAGTGACTGAAACCTTAACGGCTGCGGCGCTGAAAAAGCGAGCCATGTTTCAGCGTTCGCTGATAGCTTATCTCGTGGCTGCAGCGATAGCCGGAGCCTTTATTGGTTTCGGCGTCCTCACCATGGGCATGAGCGGCGCCATCCTAGGTGAGCTCACTGTGCCTGTGCACAAGATTTTTAGCGGTCTGATCTTTTCTATGGCCCTCTCTCTGGTTATCTTTGCAGGCGGTGACCTCTTTACCGGCAACATTTTAACCCTAGGCACCGGCGCGATGAATCACGGTCTGTCGTGGCGGGATGCCCTCACCATTGTCGCCACCTCCTATATTGGCAACTTTCTCGGCGCTGTACTGCTCAGCTGTCTTTTTTTAGGCACCGGTTTCGGCGACAGCGCCATGGGCGAGATTGTCGTCGGCCTTGGGATTGCCAAAGGGACGCAAACCTTCGTTCCTCTTCTGTTTAAGGGGATTTTGTGCAATGTCCTCGTGTGTCTTGCTGTGTACTGCTGCAATAAGATGAGCAGTGAGTCCGGCAAGCTCATCATGATTGTCTGGTGCATTCTGCCTTTTGTTGGGATCGGCTTTGAACACAGCGTGGCCAACATGACGGTCTTTACCTTGAGTATGCTGCTCTCACCGGACGTGACACCCCTCATGGCACTGCACAACTTAGTCCCTGTGACCATCGGCAATATCATCGGCGGATTTTTAGTTGCCGGAGGCTACTTTTACCTTGGGGAAAACGAAGGCCTCTAACATCAACTTAAGGTTAAAGCTATACTCTTTAGAATACAATAGTTAAAAAGGTATTGTAGCTTGGTTGTTTTTAATCGTGCTATTTGCTATAATCAAGGTGTTGAAAACATTTCCACTTTAGGAAAATCTACATAACTATTAGGTTATAGGAGACGAAAGAAGGAGAGAAAAATGACAGATACACTAAATCCACTAGTAGCGGCACAACAAAAAGTTAAAGCTGCATGTGACAAACTCGGTTGCGATCCTGCAGTCTACGAACTGTTAAAAGAACCAAAACGCGTAATTGAAATTTCCATTCCGGTAAAGATGGATGACGGCAGCCTCAAAGTATTCAAAGGCTGGAGATCCGCACACAATGACGCAGTAGGTCCGGCAAAAGGTGGCGTACGTTTCCATCCAAACGTCAACATGGACGAAGTTAAAGCACTATCCCTTTGGATGACCTTTAAAGGCGGAGCACTCGGCCTTCCATACGGCGGCGGCAAAGGCGGTATCTGTGTCGATCCATCCGAACTCTCCGACAGAGAACTTGAGCAACTCTCCCGTGGTTGGGTACGCGGCGTCCACAGATACATCGGCGAACGCATTGACATTCCGGCACCAGACGTTAACACCAACGGCCAAATCATGAGCTGGTTCATGGACGAATACATCAAACTCAACGGCGAAAAAGCCGACCTTGGCACCTTCACCGGTAAGCCAATCGCATTTGGCGGCTCACAAGGACGTAACGAAGCCACCGGATTCGGTGTAGCTGTCGTAGCAAGAGAAGCGGCAAAACGCTTCGGCATCGACTTCGCCACAGCAAAAATCGGTCTTCAAGGTTTCGGTAACGTTGGATCCTTCACCGCAAAGAACATCGAACGCCAAGGTGGCAAAATCTGCGCACTCCTCGAATGGGACAAAGCAGAAGGCAACTACGCACTCTACAATGAAAACGGCTTAGACTTCAAAGCCCTTCTCGACTACAAGAATGAACACAAAACCCTCGTAGGCTTCCCAGATGCAGAAAAAATCAGCGATACCGACTTCTGGAGCAAAGAATACGACATTCTTATTCCAGCAGCCCTTGAAAACGCCATCACCGGCGAATCTGCAAAACACATCAACGCAAAAATGGTTGCCGAAGCAGCAAACGGCCCTATCACTCCAGAAGGAGACAAAGTCCTTCTCGAACGCGGCATTCCGGTAATTCCAGACATCTTAACCAATTCCGGCGGCGTACTCGTATCCTACTATGAATGGGTACAAAACCAATACGGATACTACTGGACCGAAGCAGAAGTTGAAGAAAAACAAGAAGCCGACATGATGAAAGCAATCAAAGGCGTCTTCGGTGTATGCGACGAATACAACGTTGAACCAAGAGAAGCCGTTTATATGTATGCTATCAGATCCATCGACGAAGCAATGAAGCTCAGAGGATGGTATTAATCTGAATTTACTGAACAAGTCACTAAAGAGTCTCTTCGGAGGCTCTTTTTTTATAGGTGAGTCGACAGACCTAGGACAAGATGTCTATAGGAGTCTTTAGAGATTACATTTATATTACAAATTTTAAAAAATAGCGCAAACTATAGATATAAATCGCCCCAGAGGGTATACTGGGAGTAAGTAAATACTACGCTCATTACGCTAAGGTAAATAAGGAGGAATTATGAAACTCAATAGAAGACGGATTACATCCGTGGCACTTGCATTCACATTGGCTGTTGGTGTCGCACCTATGCACACCTTTGCAGCGGAACCTGCAGATGAACCGACTGTACCGGCAGTGACAGCGCCTGCCAATGATACTGAAGAGGCTAAACCAGAAGCTGAAGAAGTTGAAGAAACTGAAGAAACTGAAGAAACTGAAGAAGCTGAAGAAGCAGCGGAAGAAGCTAAACAAGCAGCGAAAGAAAGTTTGGAAGCGGCTATTAAATCGGCAAAGGAAAAGATTGCCGGAGATAAGTACACTGCTGAGTCTGTTAAAGTTGTCCAAGGTGCTATTGAAGTAGGTGAAGCATCCCTTAAAAAGGCCGACGCAACGACTGAAGAGTACACCGCAGCTAAAGCTGTCCTTGACACAGCAGTTAAAGGTCTAAAAGAAAAGAAAGAAAAGACGGAAGCGGAAACTTTTACCGGCACGCTTCATTTGACTGAGGATTATGGTTCTAAAGTTTATGCGAAAGATCTTTTAGGTCTTCCTGAAGGCGCAAAATTTGAGACACCAAATCTTGTCTTAACTACCAATTTAACGAAGGATGTAAAAGATCAAGTTAAGGTCATCTTTAAAGACAAATCAACTAAAATGGTAGACTATACGATTACTGTGCGCGACGTGGAAGTTCGACTCGGCACACCTACCGTACACTATAACAGAGTCACAGGGACTGCCACTCCGGGCGCTAAAGTACGTCTGTACAGAAACAACTCACTAGTTGGAAGCGACACTGCGGATACCTATGGAGATTATTCCATTTCCTATAACTTCGGCAGCTATAACAACAACTACTATGGCGGCAACTACAACATCAGCAAGAATGCACAGCCTACTTACGTAGATGGCTATACATCACCAAACGCCTATGTGGAAGCGTATAACGGCACTATGTATTTGGGATCTGGCTATGCTAATGCCAACGGGTACTACCGCATCAACCACACTTATGTAAGCAACACCTACAACACACGTGTGACTTCCGGCGGTTCTTACGGCGGTAACTATGGCTATTACTATGATCTGAGCGACTTTACGATTCAAGCTGAAAAAGACGGCAAGACGACTGCCAAGTACAACTTGAGAAATGCCAATAAAGACTATAACGAAGGCGGTTGGCACTGGAACGATCCTCGCGATCCATTCTATGGCAACTACACGTATTCCGCACACGTCACTTCTGCAGTACCGGGCAGTTACACTGTCAGCGGTAACAGTGTCAACGGATTTGCCAGTGTATCTGTCTATGACAGCCTTGGCAAGTACCTCGGCAGCGCCACGGCAAACTCCAGCGGTGTGTTCACCGTGACGACCAACCGCGCTCTAAAAGAGGGCGAAACGCTGACCATTAAGACGTCACACCAAAATTATCGGGGCACTTCCGTCACATATAAAGTGGCAGGTAAAGCAAGCAACCAAGTTTACAACTACACTGTGGATATGAAGATCGGCAACGGTACTATGACTATCGTGAAAGACGGCAAGACTACCACATCCACTATGGACGTTGCGCCTTATATCAAAGACGGTCGCACCATGCTTCCAATTCGCTTCGTAGCTCAAGCATTGGGATACAACGTAACTTGGAACGATGCTACCCGTACAGCTACGTTCTCCGACGGAAAACACGTGGTGATCATCAACATTGATGAACAAGATTTCACTGTTGACGGTGCGAAAATGCGCTTTAGCGTAATGCCTGAAATCAAAGATGGCCGCACTATGCTTCCGATCTCTGAAATCGGCAAGGCTCTCGGCATGACTGCCGGCGATAAGGGCCAAGGCAAGAACATTGAATGGGATGCTACCAACCGTGCCGTTCGCATTCAATTGACCAAATAACAAGTTCTGAACTTAAGAGAGACTTCGGTCTCTCTTTTTTGTTTTAACGGCGCAGCATGTCTAAGGGTTCCTTGTCTTAGATAGATGAGGGCAGTTGGACCGAGGAAAGAGACAATGATGGGGTACAGACGTCGCTACCGGTTGTAAGGGGGCTAGCCTTTGGCTGAAGCTGCAATAAAAAAGCCTCTCAAGAAGAGGCGGATGGTGCTAAAGGGATTGGGGGGTGAGAGTGGCAGCTTCGGGGTCAGGTCCTCGCAGTCTGGTGGTATAGATTGGTTGTGAAGACATGAGAGAGACTGTTTAAAGCGTCACACTGTCATCAGCTCACAAAACAATGCTATGGGTGGCTTCCCTGATGGACGACGTCGATGTCGCATTTTGTCGCTTCAAGGGGGTTGGCAAAGAGTTAGGTGGATCACGGACAGATCCGTGGTATACGCGGCGTAAACAGTGGAGGTGAGTCCGTCCATCGAGGCATAAGACGTGAGGTCTATAGTAGATGTGAGGCGTTGTCGGGACTGTTCGCTGTCGTTATTATCGACTAAGATGCGAGGACAGAGCAGATCGGCAGGAGGTTATCACACGAAGATGACGTGGCTGATGCCGGAGATGAGCAAGGTCGCAATGAGGTTACCCAAGGCGATAGTCGGTATGGCTTGGATAAGGCGCAGGTTCATCAGCGCAGCCACAAGGCTTGCGCCGTACACGCCGGTGCCGGGAATCGGCAGTGCGGTAAAGACAAAAAGAGCTAAGCGCTCATACTTTTTAATTTTATCCCAATCTCGTTTTGATTTGCGTTCCGTTTTTGCCACGAGAGTCTGAGTCAGAGGTCGGTGTCGAAGCAGATCAAAGACGGGTCGAATCAGTTTGATTAGAAAAGGCATGGGCACCAAAGAGCCGAAGTAGGAGAGGGCAGCGGCTTCCATGGTAGGCATACCGAAGGCGACTCCCACGGGGATAGCGCCTCGTACTTCAATAAAAGGCAGCATGGACAGCAGCATCACGGCTACCTCATGGCCTACGTGTTCTGTAATAAATTGTTGGATGAGTTCCATAGTTTCACCGTCCTTAGCATAGCATAAAGCCTGAACGGTGTAAAATTAAGTCGTCGATGCACTGTCGGCAGTGACAATCCTTTTGGAGTTATGAGGAAGAGAGCCAGTGTGTGCATGTGTCTTAAGAGAAATCCGTATAAAGAAAGCCTGCTTCGGGAAAGTGACCGCGAGCAGGCTTTCATATTTTAATGGGTTCGATACATCCGAATGGATTTTGCGACAGTGGACCATGTCAAGAGATGTACGGTGAGCATTAAGCTTTCGGCTGAATGAGAATATTCGGCGCGACATAGTGTTTATCGGCACCGCCCACTGTGGCATCATAGCCGATTCGGGTGTAAGGTGCAATGAAGGTGCCGTTGTAGATAAAGAGTCCCATGACGGCGCTAAAACCGTGGACTTCAAGCTCGCCGTCATCGTTAAATTCGACGAAGGGAAGGGGATCCATGGCATAATACTCTTGATAGATGGACGGACGTGTCGCTGCATCCCGCACCAAGTCTTCCCATTCCTTTTGGGTGAAGCTTTTACCGGCATAGACACCGTGGCCCGCGTAGTCGTCGATGGGTTTGATAATCCACCGATCCTTGTCTTCGAGCACGTTGCCTAATGTGGCCTCGTTGAGATGGTCGGTGAACGGGATGTGAGCTTTGACAAAGTGTTGTTCCTCGTCGCTCAGCAGTGCCATGGTCATTGGATGGTGGAGAATGTGAAAGATCAGCTTGGTGTGCATGATTTGTGAGCGGAACGAGCCGATCATCATAAAGGCGTTGTCCAGGTAAGCTTGAGTGAAGTCGGCGAGGGTGTCGTAGACTTTCATATATTCCGCGGTGACGACACGACGATAGACCATGTCGATGACGTAATCGCCGCCCATCAGTTTGCCGTCTTTATAGGTGAGATCTCTGATATCGAAGATGTCACAGGTGTAGCCCGCCGCTTCAAAGAGCCATTTGAATTTTTTAAACTCGTAGGTGGCGCCGATGTCGAGAAAGTCTACAATGGCGATGTTCGGTTTTCTGTGATAGCGGGACTCATAGATGGAGGTGGAGGCTTGAATCCACGGCGTGAAAAGATCCACATTCTCCAACGTGTAGCGCTCGCCGAAAGCCTTCATACCTTTGGTTTCCAGGAGCAGGTCACCTACGGTGTTGTCCTTATTCATGGCGCTGGAGCCGTCGGTGTTGAATTCGATAAACTTATAGTTTTCACCGCCGTTATAAAAGATGTCGTAGCGTGCCATGGGGACGTCAATGTCGTAACCCGGGTCGTGGAGAATGAGCGCTTCGAGCTGGGGACTGAAACCGAAAAGCTTGCGGTACTCGCTGTCCTCCAAGTAAGCATTCACCACTTTTTTAGTGAGATCCATCAGTCGTTTTGAGATATCATCCAGCGCCTTACGGTCTGCCGCATCGTAGAAGAGACCCTGATAGGTGACGGGTACGGGTTTATCTTTATAGATGGCGTTGGAGTGGGCCACGTCGTCTTTGAGTTTGAGATAGTCGTCGTAGTACAGCTTCGGGTCACGACGGATCAGTTCGATATACTCTGTCGCGTAGTGCTTATTAAACATTGCGATCCACCCGGTTGTAATCAATGGCAGCGCGTAAGCCCTGTGCTTCATAGATTGCTTTAAAGACGTCCTTTGGTGAGTTGCCGCTTTCAATAATGTTTTGGAGCGGCTCGAGGAAGTGCGCTTCGTCACCGAGGGCGTCGTGTGCCAAGTCATAGAGTTTTTTCAGGTGTTCTTGAAGCGAAAGGCCGTTATAGACACCTTGCAAGCCGCGGTGGGCAGCCTCGTCTTTGGCCTTCATGACATCGGCGTAGGTCGTGCCGTCATAGATAGCGTGGAGGGCTTTTAAGTTGTCTTTGGAATAGAACAGGCCTTTAACGAGAGCCAGGGCGGCAAAGTTCAGAGGATAGTTCACGCCGTCCATCATGCGAAACTCCAGATACGTTTTTAGACGCAGATCCGGGAACACAATGGAGATGGCATGGAAGATGGCGTCGTCGCCGTCTTTGTCAGGATCGAACAGCTCTTTGAACGGCTTTTTATCCACAGAGCGAATCTCGCCGTCTACGTCTTCAAAAATCGGTGTGGTGTTTAAAATAAATTCGGCATAGGACTTATAGCTGAGGTCATCAAAGGCGAGAGGCAGAAGTCCGGAGCGCGATGTATCGGTTTTTTCCCACACGGTTTGGCGAATGTTATAGTCTTCATACGGTGCCTTTTCAAAGATGTAGGCGTTGTCGAAGGCGGCATAGAGGATAGGTGCAATGGCACTGCCGAGGAAGTATTTGGATTTAAAATCCTCTTCATCGCAGTAGTCAATCGTGGCCTGAACCGATGCCGTACCTTTCATCATATTCCACCCCATGGTATCGTCGCCGCCGAGGGAGTGGAAATGGTTGAACATGTGGTCATAGCGGATTTTCGGAATGAGTTTGATATCGTCAATGGACGCGACGGGATTGTAACCGAGAGGCACCAGGATTTGGTTGTGCTTCTCAAAGATAGGTAAGATGGCGCCCAAAATTCGCCGATAGGCCTCACTCATCTGCTCCAGGGACTTGCCGGCTGTAATGCTGATTTCAAACTGGCTGCCCGGTTCTAAGGAAACGGAGAATTCATCGGTATCACAGCCGAGAATTTTGCCGTTGTTTTCGTAAGGCACGGCATCGAAGAGCTCGGCAATCTCATGAAGCGTCTGTTCAATCGTATGCTTGCCCTCGCTGTCACCGTAGTAAGTAATGTGTTCCAATGTGTCTTTATCTAGAACGAAGTGCTCGAATTCACATCCGATAGCATAGTCCGATTCCGGCACTTCGCCACTTTTAAAATACTGAATAACGCGGTCAAGTTGTTTATTGTAATCCATAGATACCTCCTTAAACACTATAATATATACCCATGTGACCAAGCGGTCTGACATTTTTTTAGCTGGGTAGCGTGTAACCTTTAAAATAGGGTATATGGTTCAATAGAAGAGGCAGGACAAAGGAGGATATCAATGGAAAAAGATTACAATTTTTTTGATGCCATGATGAATCAGCAGCAAAACTATATGAATTTTATCAAACAGCAATCTGACGCCTATGTCGAATCGGCAACTAAATTCGCGAAAAGTTTTACCACGCCGGATTATAAAGAGATCACCGACAAATTCTTCGGCGCGATGACCTCAGGCTACACAGGTACACCTTTGGATGTGTATGAGAATATGGAAAAAGCCAAGGGCGTGGTGGGACAGCTCTACAAACTTTGGCAAGAGGTCTTTGAACAAGGTGAGCCGGACTATGACAGGGCGAAACGCTACGTCGAGTGGTTTAAGACGCAGCAGGATCACTATTATACGCAGTATATCGGACCATATCTGCCGGCAGAGTTTCGAGAGCTTGCTGAGAAGTCCGCAGATGTGCTGAAAAATTACACCGGCTCTTTAGAGGCACTCTATGGACCGTGGGCGGATGCGCAAAAAGATTTGACCGACGCATACTTAACGGGGATGTATGAAGATCCGGAAGGTTTCGTCGCTTTCTTTAATACATGGAAAGACAACTATGCTAAGACGTTCGGCAAACTATTCAATATGCCGACTATGGGAATTGATCGTATCTCCCAGCAGGATCGTCTTCAAACCTTCGACCGGTTCATTCGATTCTGCGTCTATTCGGCAGAAATGAACATCAAGCTGTCCGCTATCATTCAGGAATCCACTCGCAACGTGGTCAATGAAGTGATAGCTATGTATCAAAACGGTAATCAGCCGGAAGACTTCAATGCTTTCTATAATTTCTGGAAGCGCACCCTTTCCGATGACTTCGAGCGCTTTTTCTACACCGATGAATTCACCAAGTTCCTGGGCAACTATGTGGAATCTGTGCTCTCACTGAAGATTGCGGTGGATAAAGTCTCTGAAGAATTCTTAAAAAATTGGCCGGTGGCAACGAAAACCGACATGGATTCTCTCTACAAGACGGTTTACGACCTGAAAAAGGAAGTCCGCAGACTTCGTCGCGAGATGAAGGTGCTTCAAACCGGGCAAAAGACGACGGACGTCCAAGAAGCCGAAGCGCAAACGCAGACTCCTATCGAGGAAAAGTCCGAAGCTAAGCGTGGTGGAGCTAAGCCCCGCAAGACTGCACCGAAGACCACGGGAAAGGAGGTAAGAGGCGATGACAAATAACTTTACATTCGATATCGAGTCGTTGCGAGACTTTTTAGACGGCGGCGCAAAAATGGGCAAAGGTCTGAAAACGATGATGGACATGAAAGTGGAAGGGGCCGATGCCACGCCGAAAGATCTCATCTTTGAAATGGACAAGATGAAACTCTATCATTACCATGCGCTCACAGAACAGGTGAATACGACGCCGGTGCTCATCGTCTATGCACTGGTCAACCGCCAATACATGATGGATTTGGATCCGGACAAGTCGTTGATTCGAAAAATGCTTCAAGGCGGACAGGACGTCTACATCATCGACTGGGGTTATCCGACAGCGGAGGATCGCTATATCGGTCTGGACGATTACATTAACGAATATATTGACAGCTGTGTGGACACGATTCGCGAGCGTCACGGCATCGATAAAATTAATATGATGGGCATTTGCCAAGGTGGGACGTTCACCTTTATCTATACGGCGCTGAATCCTGACAAAGTCAAAAATATTGTGAGCCTTGTGACGCCAATTGACTTTGATGTGGATGACGGCCTGCTTTTCAAATGGGGACCGTATCTTCAACCGAAACTGATGGTGGAAGCTTTCGGCAACGTCCCCGGAGAATTTATGAACGCCGGATTTCTCATGTTAAAGCCTTATGATCTCGCCATTGATAAATATGTAGGTGTGGTGGATCTCATGGATGACCCGGAAAAAATGGCGGGATTTCTCCGCATGGAACAGTGGATCTTCGATTCACCGGATCAAGTCGGCCGAGCCTATATGGAATTCCAAGAGCATATGTACCATAACAATGAACTGATTAAGGGTGAGTTCGAGCTGGACGGCGAAAAAGTGGATTTGAAAGCCGTCACCTGTCCGGTCTTGGTCATTATGGGCACAAAGGACAACCAGGTGCCAAACTCTGCGACAGAACCGATTCCACAAGTTATCGGATCCACCGATGTGGAAGTCCTGCGTGTTGAGACCGGTCACATCGGAATCTTTGTCAGCGGCCGCAGTCAGCGGGAAGTGGGACCGAAGATTAATGAATTCTTAGATGCAAGAGATAACTGAACAAGGCGTCTTCGGACGCCTTTTTATAGGTATGATTCAACTAAAGGAGTAGTTATGAAGTTACAACCTATCCTTCTCTGTGCGGGCCTCTTGTTGTTAAGCGGCTGCGGGCAAGGTAACGAGGCGAATAACGCCGCAGGGCAAAGCGATCCGTCCGGGACAAACAACACCGCTGAGACGACAGTAGCCACGCAACAACCTGAGGCGTCTGAGCGTGACGAAGCTCAGCGTAAACCTGTGGACACGGCGGTGCTCATTGCCAATAAAACGTCGTACATGGGCGATAATTCCAAAGTGGGAGCGATTTTAAATGCACTGAAACTTCCGGGATACGCTGTGAACGGTTTTATGTTAGACGGAGACACGGGGATCATCACCATCCATGTTGTGCCGAGTGAGAACACTTCTGCTGTGGACTTTTTCAAAAACAGTGTCGTGATCTTTGCCTTGGTAGAGAATGCCCAAGTTCTCCGATTTGTAGAAAGCGACGGCAATGAAGTGGCCAATGTGGACAGAAAGAGCGCTGACGCACTCCTTGCCGCAGCGGGTACGTCTTTTGAAGATGTTGGTGAGAGTGAAGCAAGTTTGGATGCCTATTTGGGTCAATAAGGATCACGCCGTGAGGTCACGGCGTTTTTTTCTGAGCATAAAAGAACCCGCCGCAAGGACGGGACTAGGCAAACAGAGTGTGCTCTAATAAAATTTTAATGCCCATGGCAATCAAGATGAGACCGCCGACACGTTCTGCAGCGCTCTTATACTTGATGCCGAAGATGTTGCCGATGCTCATGCCGATCATGGCGATGACAAATGTGGTGAGTCCGATGATGATCGAGGAGGACACTATATTCACCTTGAGAAAGGCGAAGCTGATGCCGATGGCCATCGCGTCGATGGATGTGGCCAAACCGATGAGAAGCAGACTCTTGATATCAAAACCGGTGGTAAAGTCACAGGTTTTGTCAAACGACTCGCGAATCATATGCGCACCGATGATCCCCAGAAGAAAAAAGGCTACCCAATGGTCAATGGCACGAATGTCCTCGGCGAAGGCGCTGGCGAGAAGATAGCCAAACACCGGCATCAAACCTTGAAACAGGCCGAAGCACAACCCCACACTGAACGTTTTTGAAAACTCCGGCTCTCGAAGCTGCAGCCCCTTGCAGATGGCGGCGGCAAAAGCGTCCATAGCAAGTCCGACTGCTATGGCGAAAATACTAAGTAACTCCATAAAACACCTCGCTAAATATTTTAGCATACCTCGGGGTAAAATGGTAAAAGCAGACTAAGAAAGAAGGTTAACTATGAAAATCACACAACAGGACTTTAGAACGACGGATTGGTCCGGAGGGACCACATCGGAACTTTACATTACGCCAAGGGGCGCTACGGTCGGTGAAAAAAATTTCACGGGGCGGATTTCTTCTGCAACGTGCGAGCTGGACAGCTCCACCTTCACCCCTTATGACGGATTCACTCGCTTTATCACGCCCCTGGACGGCAACTTAAAACTGTTGGTCAATGGCGAAGCTATGGAGCTGAAGCCGTTTGAAGTATTGAAATTTAGCGGCGCCGATGATGTCACGTCCTATTCCCAAGTTCGAGATTTCAATTACATCGTTAAAGACGGTGAACCTTTTGAGATGGTTGCCAAAGATGTGGACGGTGAACTGATGGTGGAAGAGAAGGCACTGATCTTTTTCTACACGCCTTTTACCGTCAATGGCGAAGCCTTTGAAGGGATGAGCGCCTTTATTGGGGATCACGTGAAAGTGGAAGGGCAGGGCAAGATTTTAATCTGCACGCTCGCCTAAGTGAGGCGACAGTGGAGTGATGCGAGAGTTTTATAGGTGATAACGAGAGCCGAAAGGCTCTTTTTATATGGGCATGTAAAATCTCATTTACACGTAAGTAAGTATAGTTTTTTTCTTGGATTTCGGATCTTTTATTGTGCACTTATATATAAGAAGAAAAGCGTACAATTTCTTATAAAATATGTTATAGTACTTTATAGTTACTGGGAAAGATAAGGAGAATTAAGATGAAAATACACATGGGTTTGGATATCGGATCGACAACGGTCAAACTTGTCGTTTTAGATGACCATTTAAATATCATATATGACACCTATCGTCGCCACTTCTCCGATGTGAAGCTGACGGTGAAAAATGTCATTTCCGATGCCTACGGGCGCTTCAAGCACGACACGGCGACCATTGCCGTCACAGGGTCCGGGGCATTGTCTATTCATAAGGCTTTGCGCATTGACTACATTCAAGAGGTGGTTGCGGCCACGGAAGCTATTCAACGGTTTATTCCGAAGACAGATGTGGCCATCGAGCTTGGCGGCGAAGACTCAAAAATTACCTACTTAGACGGCGCGGTGGAACAGCGGATGAACTCCATTTGCGCCGGCGGAACCGGAGCTTTTATCGATCAGATGGCATCGCTTCTTCAAACGGATGCCGCCGGTCTGAACGCCCTTAGCTACGACTATACGAAAATCTATCCTATTGCATCGCGTTGTGGCGTCTTTGCCAAAACTGACGTTCAGGCACTGATCAATCAGGGTGCGGAAAAAGCCGACATTGCCGTGTCCGTCTTTCAGTCCGTGGTTAACCAAACTATTTCCAATTTGGCTTGCGGCCGTCCTATCCGAGGCACCGTGGCCTTTTTAGGTGGACCCCTTCACTTTTTGCCGATGCTTCGCACACGGTTTATCGAGACGTTGGGACTGACTGAGGATGAGGTTATTGCGCCGGAGAACTCGCAAATTTTTGTTGCCCTCGGCGCTGCCCTCTCCTCTGTTGAAGGCTCGCTAATCTCATTTATGGAACTCTATGAACGGGCCAACGATACGCAGACTGCAGTGGAAAAAGAATCCACCACCATGCCGCCGCTCTTTACCGGCGAGGAGGACCTTGCAGCCTTTCGCCGCAAGCACACCACGCGGGACTTAACACAGCGTGAGCTTGAGACCTATGAGGGCCCGATGTATCTTGGGATTGATTCCGGTTCCACTACCTCTAAAGTTGTGCTTATAAGTGAGGACAGCGAACTGCTCTATACCTATTACGGCTCCAATGAAGGGGATCCGCTGAGTATTGTGGTGGATAAGCTTAGGGAGATCTATCGCAGAAAGTCGGACAAAGCCTACATCAAAGGTGCGGGATGCACCGGTTACGGCGAAGATTTTCTCAAGCAGGCCCTCAGTTTGGACTTCGGCGAAGTGGAAACCATCGCTCATTTCAAAGCGGCGTCCTTCTTTGAACCGAAGGTGGATTTTATTCTGGACATCGGCGGTCAGGATATGAAGTCTATGCAGATTAAAGACGGCGTCATTGAATCCATTCTTTTAAATGAGGCGTGTTCCTCCGGATGCGGCTCCTTCCTTGAAACTTTTGCCAAGACGGTCAACATGGATGCCAAGGCCTTTGCCGATATTGCTCTCACCTCCGAGGCACCGGTGGATTTAGGATCCCGCTGTACGGTGTTTATGAACTCCAATGTGAAACAAGCTCAAAAGGAAGGGGCGGAGGTAGCGGATATTTCTGCCGGACTCGCTTATTCTGTGATCAAAAATGCCATTCAAAAAGTCATCAAGATTCGTGATCCGAAACTTTTGGGCGAGCATATCGTTGTGCAGGGGGGGACGTTCCTTTCCGATGCGGTATTACGGGCGTTCGAGCTGCTCACCGGTCGCGATGTCATTCGCCCGGCCATAGCAGGTCTCATGGGTGCTCTTGGTATGTGCCTTATTGTTAAAGAGAAGGCAGGTGAAGAGTCCTCCATTCTCTCGCCGGAGGATCTGGAGCACTTCACCTACACCACAAAGGCCACCCATTGCCGTCAGTGTACCAACAACTGTGCGCTCACGGTCAACATCTTTTCCAATGGCAAGCGTTACATCACCGGCAACCGCTGTGAACGGGGTGCAGGGATTGTGAGAAAAGATACCGATCTGCCGAACTTGTATCAATATAAATATCAGCGTGTCTTCGATTATACGTCACTGACTGACGACGAGGCGACTCACGGCACGGTGGGACTGCCTCGGGTCCTCAATATGTATGAAAACTACCCATTTTGGCACACATTCTTCACCACGTTAGGCTATCGCGTGGTGCTCTCCGAGCCGTCGACACGCAGCACCTATGAAAAGGGCATGGAGTCCATCACGTCGGAAACCGCCTGTTATCCGGCGAAGATTACTCATGGGCACATTGAAAACCTCATCGACCAAGGGGTGGATACGATCTTCTATCCGGCGGTATTCTATGAAGAGCATGAGTACGACACTCAGGACAACACGTTAAATTGTCCTGTCGTCTGCGGATACAGCGAAGTCATTAAAAACAATCTGGATCGTCTCCATGAAAACAACGTACGGTTTATGAATCCGTTCCTCTCGTTTGACCACCGAAAGAAGTTGGAGAAACGTCTTGGAGAGGTCTTCACGGCACACACCAAGTCTGAAATTGCCAAAGCTGTGCGTGCTGCTTATGAAGAAGCGGATCGCTACCAGGACGACGTACGCGCGGCAGGGGAAGCGGCGCTCAAAGAACTGGATGAGCGGGGTTTAAAAGGCATTGTCCTGGCCGGCCGACCATACCATATCGATCCGGAAATCAATCACGGTATACCTGAGCTCATTAACCAACTGGGTCTTGCCGTCATCTCCGAAGACAGTGTGGCACACTTGGTGGACGTGGACGGTCGTCTTCGCGTCCTCGACCAATGGACCTACCATGCACGGCTTTACCGGGCCGCAACCTTGGTGGGACAGCGTGACAATCTGGAGATGATTCAGCTGAACTCTTTCGGATGTGGGATCGATGCGGTCACGACGGATCAGGTCAATGAGATTCTCAATGCGTACCACAAGATTTACACAGTGCTTAAAATTGATGAGGTGAACAATCTCGGCGCCATTAAAATTCGCGTGCGCTCGTTACTTGAAGCGGCGGACAAACGGGAACGGCCGGAGGACATTCAAATCATTGACGAAAAGCCTGTGGAATTTACCAAGGCCATGCGTGCCAACCACACCATACTCATGCCGCAAATGGCACCGACTCACTTCGATATTCTCGTACCGATTATGCGTACCATGGGTTACAACTTTGAAGTCTTGGAAGATGTGAGTCCGAAAGTCGTCAACGAAGGGCTGAAATACGTCAATAACGATGCCTGCTATCCGTCCATTTTTGTCGTCGGACAGTTTATGGATGCGTTGAAAAGCGGTAAGTACGACACCGACCATATCACGCTGTTGATGAGCCAGACGGGAGGTGCGTGCCGCGCATCCAACTACGTCGGATTTATTCGAAAAGCTCTCGCCGATGCAGGCTTTGGTCATGTGCCGGTGCTTGCTACGTCCTTCCAGGGGATTGAAACACACGAAGGCTTCAACCTCACCGCGACCCAACTGATACCTCTTGTGAAAAAGGTGGTCATGGGCATGCTCTATGGCGATCTGATCGTGCGTCTCACGCAAACCACGCGGCCGTATGAAGTGATCAAAGGCTCCACCGCGATGCTCTATGATCGCTGGGTCAGTCTGGTCAAGGACGAGTCGGCGTACACTAATGCTAAGTATGAGGCGAACGTCAAGGCTATGGTCCGAGAGTTTGCCAATTTGGAGACACATCGTGACAAAAAACCGAAGGTGGGTATTGTCGGAGAAATTTTGGTGAAGTACCTTCCGGCTGCCAACAATTATCTGGCGGACAAATTGGAAGCTGAAGGGGCGGAAGTTATTATTCCGGATCTGACGGACTTTATGATGTATTCCTTTAAGAATGCTCAGGTGAAGTATCGGTCGCTCTCGAAAAATTTGATGCCGGCATTGTTGTGCAACATTGGGATCAAGTATATTGAGCGTTACCGCAAGATCATACGTCAGACCTTGCGGGAGTACGGCTACATCGCGCCGGAAAAAATTGAAGACATTATGGCCTACGCTGAAGAGTTTGTCGACTTGGGAAATCAGTACGGCGAAGGATGGCTTCTCACAGGTGAGATGGTGGAACTCATCCGAGAAGGTTGCAAAAATATCGTCTGTGTCCAGCCTTTTGGCTGTCTGCCGAACCACATCACCGGCAAAGGCGTCATCAAAGCCATTCGAAACAGCTATCCCGGCGCCAATATTGTACCGATTGACTGCGACGCCTCTGCGTCTGAAGTCAACCAGTTTAACCGGATCAAGCTCATGCTTGCTCAGGCTAAGAAAAATTTGGACGATGAACCGGAAGTCGAATCCGTGGGTGGACAGGCTAAAACAGCAGGCAAATAAAAAAGACCCTCGTTACATAGTGTAGCGAGGGTCTTTGTCGTTTAAGCCTTCACATCAGTCGGCTTTGACATCGGCGTAAGCGCTGTCCTGGAATTTTTTAGCTACGTAAGAGCAAGTGGGAATAATCTTCTTGCCTTCTTTGCGTGCTTCGGCAACCAGAGCGTCCACCAATTCACCGGCCATACCTTGTCCGCCGAATTCCGGTTTGACAAGGGTATGCTGAGCGTCAATCTTATCACCGAGGTCTTCATACATAATGATACCTTGGTAGTTCTCTTGGCTTTCGCCGATATACAATGCGTTATGACCTTGTTTAACTTCCATTATGACCTCCTTAGGTAACCATTCAACGTACTTATTTATTATTACCCAATGTGTTATCGAAAGGTGCAGGCTGGTAGTTTTTTACGGAACTTGTCAGGATGTCCACATAAGTTTTGGCAATATCCGAGAGAGGGTTGTCGGCGCGGTAAATGTAGACCATGTCCATCTTCTCATTGCTCTTTAACGGCACGGCGGTGATGTTGTCGTCGTTCAGTTCCTTCGAGATAATGCCGGAGGAGATGGTATAGCCGTTTAGGCCGACCAAAAGATTGAAAAGCGTCGCCCGGTCAGTCACGACGATGGACTTTTTGGCATACTCTATCGCGTGAAGTTCCTCAGCGTAGTAGAAGGAGTTGTTGAGTCCCTGGTCATAGGTGAAGCGCGGATAGTTTTTCAGATCCTGTAAGGTGAGGGAACTGCGAAGGGCGAGAGGGTGGTGCGTGGATAAGAAAACGTGAGGTTTGGCGGAGAACAGATACTCCCACCTCAGACCGTTGGATTCAAAGGTTCGCTTTAAAATGTCCTCATTGAAATGCGACAGATAGAGGATGCCGATTTCACTGCGACGGGTACGAATATCTTCAATAATTTCGTAGGTGCGAAGCTCTCGTAAAGAAAACTCATACTCATCTTTATCGATGAGCTTGACCAGATCCACAAAAGCATTCACCACAAAGGCGTAGTGTTGGGATGCGACAGAAAAGATTCGCTTCACCGACCGATCATTTTTGTACTGGTTTTCCAAGAGATCCGCCTGTTCAATGACCTGTTTGGCGTAGGAGAGAAATTTTGTGCCTTCATCGGTTAAAGCGACGCCGCGGTTGGAACGATAAAAAATGGTGATGCCCATCTCCTTTTCCAAATCCATGATGGATTTAGATAGCGTGGGCTGCGTAATAAAAAGTTGTTGGGCACCGGTATGAATAGAACCGGTGTGGGCCACGGCAATAATATAGCGCAGTTGTTGTAGTGTCATAGTTACCTCTTTTTCTTCCCGATAATTTCAGTTATTTTATCACCTTTATAGCAAAAAATCAAAGCTATGAACAGTTGATCATAAATTTTATTTCAAAATTTGGAAATAAAGCTAAGAGCCCCGGGCGGTCAGGTCGTTCGCTCTTTATGGCGGCATGGGAATAGAAAGATGAAAGCAGCGTCAGCTTTTCTATAGGGTTCACACCCTTGTCTTTTGACTCGTGAAGGGCTACACCTTAAAACAGTTCCATCCAATATGGCTTACGATACGGACGTTTATATCGGTTTAGATGAGGTGAAATTCTGGTGTCGACTTTGTAAATTATTTTACATAAACTTTACAAAGCCTCTGTTTTTAATTTACATAAGCTCGTTATAATGCAGTTGAAATTAAGAACATCAAGAAAGGATGAATGGAATGACAATCAACTTTAAACACATCACCAAAAAACTGACTACAGGTGCGTTAGTCGCAACAATGGCCTTTGCGCTTACCGCTTGTGGTGGCAACCAAGCTGCAGAAGGAAACGCCCAAGAAGGTAACGCAGCTAACACCGGCAACGCTGCTACTGAAACGGCCGCAACAGCTGAAGGTCCTATTAACGTAATCTCTCGTGAAGAAGGATCCGGAACACGTAGTGCGTTTACTGAAATCGTCGGATTGATCGAAAAGGACGATGCAGGTAATGAAAAAGACATGACCTCTGAAGAAGCAGCTGTTCAAAATTCTACAGATGCCGTACTCACCGCAGTATCTAACGACGTAGCAGGTATCGGTTATATTTCCCTCGGTTCTTTAAACGACACCGTTAAAGCACTTAAAGTTGAAGGCACTGAAGCAACTGCTGAAAATATCGTAGCAGGGACCTACCCAATTGCACGTCCTTTCAATATCGCTTACAAAGGGGAACCGACTCCGGAAGTAAAAGACTTCCTCGCTTTCATTGCATCTGAAGAAGCAGGCAAGATTGCTGAAGAAGAAGGTTATGTACCAAACCCTGAAGCACAACCTTATGAACCGGCTGACGTGTCTGGAAGCATTACTATTGCAGGCTCTACCTCAGTGACACCGCTGATGGAAAAATTGGTTGAAGCTTACAAAGTACACAATCCTAACTTCAATGCCGATATCCAAGCAACCGGTTCTTCTGCAGGTATGAAATCCGCTATGGACGGCACTGCACAAATCGGTATGGCTTCCCGTGAGCTCAAAGAAGACGAAGCTGCAGCTCTTAACCAAGAAGTTATCTGCCGCGACGGGATCGCTGTTGTTATCAACAACGACAATGCCACTGAAGATATGACGATCGATCAAATCAAGAACATTTTTAACGGAACAACTACTGATTGGGCTGAGGTCAATGCAAAGTAACAAAATCAATGCAGAATTGAAGAAGTCTCAAGAGTTTAAAGAGCGTATCGCAAGATACCTCTTTTTACTCTGTGCACTCTTTTCTGTTTTTTTCATTATACTCATTTCCTATTTTATATTCAGTGGCGGCATTGATGTCTTTCGTACCGTAGGCCTCAAGGACTTTCTTTTCGGTACGGATTGGTCTCCGATGGATACCCCGCCGTCTTTCGGCATTTTTTCCATGATTATGGGATCCATTATGGTGACACTCCTGGCATCGGCCATGGCTGTGCCGGTAGCGCTGTTCACTTCGGCATTCCTTGCCTGTGACTGTCCGGCCTGGCTCTATCGCATTTTAAAACCGGGGCTTAATCTCATGGCCGGGATTCCGTCCATTGTCTACGGTTTTTTCGCCTTGACTTTTATCGTACCGAAGATGCGAGAACTTTTTAAGGGCAACGGGATGAGTATTTTAACGGCAGCTATTTTGCTTCTCATTATGATTCTACCGACGATTATTGCCATTTCAGAGAATGCCATCCGTTCAGTACCCAACCCCTACTACCAAGGGTCTATCGCTCTGGGGGCGACACACGAACGCACAGTGATGCACGTGGTTTTGCCTGCTGCGCGCAGCGGTATTTTTGCGGGGATCATTCTCGGAATCGGTCGCGCGATTGGTGAGACGATGGCGGTGATTCTTGTCGCCGGGAACCAAACCCGTCTTACTTTTAATATCTTCAAAGGTATACGCACCATGACAACCAACATTGTCCTGGAGATGGGTTATGCGGCAGGGATTCACCGCGAAGCCTTAATTGCCACGGCCTGCGTACTGTTTATTTTCATTCTTATCATCAACATTACATTTTGGATTTTTAAGAAAAGGAGCGAAAAACTATGAGTACAAAACTGCTTATTCTATTGGTTTTATTCGCTATCCTTGTGGGGTCGGCCATCTTTTGTAAAGTGCGTGGTCAGCTGAATTTTTATCGTTATGCCACCACATTGTCGGTGGTCATCACCTTTGGAAGTCTGCTTCTTATTATCTGCTATGTCATTCTCCAAGGGATACCTCACTTTAAACCGGATCTCTTTGCATGGGAATACACCACGGATAATGTGTCCATGCTGCCGTCGATTATCACGACCTTTATTGTTGTGGTGCTGTCCATTCTTATTTCCGCCCCTATTGGTATTTTCACCGCCATCTTTTTGGTAGAATATGCGAAGAGCGGCTCAAAAATTGTAGAAGTCATTCGATTGGCGGCAGAAACACTCCAAGGGATTCCCTCCATCGTCTATGGTCTGTTCGGGATGATGTTTTTCAGTGATCTCTTAGGACTGGGTTACTCGATCATGTCCGGGGTGCTCACGATCTCGATCATGATTTTGCCGCTTATTATTCGCGCGACGGAAGAGGCGCTTAAGGCCGTCAACGACAATATTCGTCATGCGTCGTTTGCCCTGGGGGCAGGACGTCTTCGCACGATTTTTAAAATTGTACTGCCTGTGGCCATGCCGGGGATCATCGCGGGAATTGTCCTTGCAACTGGGCGTGTGGTTGGCGAGACGGCATGTCTTATCTTTACCCTCGGTACGGCAACGAAGATGCCGACCGGTCTTGGCTCATCCGCAAGGACGCTGGCTTTACACGTCTATATGCTCTCTTCCGAAGGACTCTACGTGGGACAAGCCTATGCCACAGCTTGTGTGCTTCTAGTGCTTGTGCTTGTCATTAATTTCATTTCCAACAAGATTGCAACCAAATATATGGAGGTTCAAAGTTGAATTCTAAATTTAGTATTAAAGACTTAGACCTTTATTACGGTGACTTCAAAGCGTTAAAAGGTATCAACATGGAAATTCTTCCTAATGAAATCACAGCGTTTATCGGACCTTCCGGGTGTGGTAAGTCGACGACAATAAAGTGTCTTAATCGGATGAACGACCTGGTGGAAGGGTGTCGTATTGAGGGCTCGATCCATCTGGACGGGCACGATATTTATGACCCGGCTTATAATGTCAATGAGCTGAGAAAACGGGTGGGGATGGTATTCCAATCGCCGAATCCGTTTCCCATGTCGATCTACAACAATATTGTCTACGGTCCGAAAACCCACGGCATCACCGATAAGGCGGTGCTGGATGACATTGTGGAACGGTCGTTAAAACAGGCGGCTATTTGGGACGAGGTGAAGGCTGATCTTCATAAAAATGCGCTGGCTCTCTCCGGTGGACAACAACAACGCCTTTGCATTGCTCGGTGTCTGAGTGTGGAACCGGATGTCATTCTTATGGACGAACCCACATCAGCACTGGATCCTATCTCCACAGGGAAGATTGAGGATCTTGTTCTCGAGTTGAAAAAAGACTATACTATTGTTATGGTAACGCACAATATGCAGCAGGCATCACGTGTGTCGGATAAAACGGCGTTTTTCCTCACCGGAGAAGTCATTGAGTACGGTGACACCTACACCATTTTCTCCAAGCCTCATGACAAGCGCACAGAAGACTATATTACAGGAAGGTTCGGTTGATATGAGAAAGCATTTTGATGAAGATTTGGAACTTCTCAATGAAGAGATGCTTCAGATGAGCATGGTGGCGGAGCAGGCGATTCAAAAGGCTGTACAATTGGTATTCCAATCCGGCAATATCACCTATGAGGAAATTCGTCGGTTGGAAAAAACTTCGGATCAGTTGGAGACTAAAATTCAAGACCACTGCTTACGCCTTTTGTTGGAACAACAGCCGGTGGCTTCAGATTTGCGCTGGATTTCCGCAACGCTGAAGATGATTACCGACTTGGAACGCATTGGCGATCAGGCCAATGACATTGCGGAGATTTCAAAGAACTTCGTACCGGAAGACATTGCACCGGTCGTTGACATTAAAGATATGGCGGAAGCGACAGTGGCCATGGTCCACAAAGCCATTAACGCTTACGTTAAAAGGGATTTTGAACTCGCAAAATCCGTGGCATTGGATGATGATACCATTGACAACTTTTTTGTTGCCATTCGTGATGAGCTGGTTCACGCGATTAAAAGCGAGGAGCTCAAAGCCGAACGCATTATTGATCTGATTATGATCACCAAATATTTGGAACGTATTGCAGATCACGCTGTCAATATATCACGTTGGGTCGTCTTTGCCATTGAAGGGTTCCCAACTGAGGACTAATATGCTCATTTATATTGTTGAAGATGACAGTTCCATACAAAAGCTGATTGAATACGCGCTGAAAAGCAAAAATTATCAGACCAAGGGATTCGAAAAGGGCAAGGAATTTTTTAAAGAGCTTGCCAAAGACGTTCCGGACATGATCTTATTGGATATCATGCTTCCGGATATGGACGGCGTGGAAATTTTAAAAATGCTCAAGTCCGCACCGCACACCGCTTCGATTCCTGTGATGATGCTCACAGCCCGCACCTCGGAGTATGACATTGTCAGCAGTTTAGACCTTGGCGCCGACGACTATATGACCAAGCCTTTCTCCGTATTGGAACTTTTAAGCCGTATCAATGCGTTGCTGCGACGCAACCAACGACAGCTTGAAGAATTTTTGGAGTTTGAAGGCATTCACATGGATCTTTTGCGCCGTCAGGTGACCATGGACGGCCAGCCGGTCAACCTCACCTATAAAGAGTTTGAGTTGCTTAAGTACATGATGTCCAACGTGGACATCGTACTGAGCAGAGAAATGCTGTTAAACTCTGTGTGGGGTTATGACTATGAAGGCGAAACCCGAACGGTGGATATGCACATTAAACTCCTCCGAGAAAAATTGGCGGAGAAGCGGACCTTTATCCATACCGTTCGCGGCGTGGGTTATAAAATCAGTGCCGGAGACAAGAATGAATGAATCGACTGATCTATAGATATTTGAGACTGGTGGCGCTCTTTGTATTTACCGCCACGATTTTCATCACAGGTATCGTTCAGTATAACAACGACAAAGCACGCACCGAAAGGGAACTATCCACCTTAATCTCAATGGTCGCCCAGACTTTTGATCATGGGGTGGATAGACTTGTATATTTGGATAATTTGGCGAACTCCCGGGACAATCTCCACATTCGCTATCTGGGGGCAGTGAGCTACGACTCCAAAGACCAAAGCGGGTTCACGTTAAAACCGGGGACGCTTGTGACCGCCTCAGGAAGTTGGCTCAGCGAAGAGATCAATGTCACTAAGGAACTGAGAGACTCGTCGATGCTTTCCATCGGACTGGTACAGGACAATTTCCCGGGGTATCTGTTTCATTATATCCCGGCCTATGTACTCATCATTGCAGCTGTCTATCTCTTCACCGCCTTTGTGTCGAAAAAATCCACCGAAGCGATTATGGAGCCGATCTATAAGTATGAGCGCAGCGGCAATTATGACGACTTGTTATCCGTGCCGGAGCTCACGGGGTTTGTGAATATTCTCTCAAAAGCAACAGAAATGAAGCGCCGGGAGCTCTTTAACATTAAGCGGGAACTGGACACCATCATCAGCGTCTTGGAAAATATGGAAGAAGGCCTGCTCATTTTGGATTCCAAACGACGGATCATTATGATGAACGGCAAGGCCATGGCTATGCTTGAGACCAACAGAGACACCATGAATAAAAGTATTCTCTATGTCACCCGACGCGAGGATCTGGTCTTTGCTTTGGAAGATTGCTATAACGGCAACTATTCTGAAGGTCTTTTTGAAATTGGAGACAGTTATATTAAATACTATGCCAACCCGGTAGCCTATGACGGGGACATCACCGGCGCCATTTTACTGCTTATCGACGAAACGGAGCGAATACGGGCTGAGAAAATTCGCGAGGAATTTTCCGCCAATGTCTCCCATGAGCTGAAGACCCCGCTCACCAGCATCTACGGCTTTGCTGAACTCATGAGTTCAGGCCTTGTGCCGGAGTCGGATCGCCAAGAAATGGATAGGCGTATCTTACATGAGTCCAAGCGGTTGTTGACACTCATCGACGAAATCATCATGATTTCACGTTTAGAGTCCGGCACACAAGTGAGCACCGAAGATATTAACCTTACCGACTTTGCCAAGCGTCTTGAAATGAACTTCACCACTTATGCCATGGAGCGTCAGGTGAGTCTACACGTGGCAGGGTCCGGACATTTTAAATCCAACACCACCATGCTGTGGGAACTGGTGGCCAATCTCATTGAAAACGCCATTAAATACAATCGAGAAGGCGGGACGGTGGACGTGTCCATGACCATGGATCGCCAAGCTGTCCTCGTGGTTCGAGATACCGGTATCGGCATCGCGGAAAAAGATTTGGATCGTATTTTTGAGCGGTTTTACCGTGTGGAAAAATCACGTTCGAAGAAACGGGGCGGCACGGGCTTGGGTCTTTCCATTGTCAAACATATTGTGAAGACCTTAAACGGTAAAGTGGCCATTCAATCCAAGCTTGGAGAGGGGACTACGATTACCGTCACCTTGCCGATAAAAGAAAATCGCGGTGTGAAATAAAAAAAAGGAAGAGTCGGTCGGCTCTTCCTCTTTTAGTTGCAATCATGTACACAGGTGAGATCGGGATTGATCCGCCAGTGCCTGTTGGCAGTTCGGACAGATCCCCACGAGTTCCACCATGTGACCGGTAACTTTAAACCCTGTCTTACGGGCCACCTCTTTCTCAAAGGATTCTATCGGGCAGTGATCGGTAGGGATCATCTTCCCGCAGTGGGAACAGAGAATAAAGTGTTGGTGGTTGTGGGTTAAGTCATAGGTGGCGATGGCGTTTTGGCGCACGGTTTTATTCACGACCCCGGCGTGTTCCAGCTCGGAGAGAATACGGTAGACGCTTGAGGCGGAAACCACCTTGCTGTCAATATGTTCAATGAGATCTTCTGCGCTTTGGGGGACTGTCGCCGTTTGAAGGGCGCGGAGCACTTCCATCCGTCCTTTGGTGGCTTTAAGTCCGTGTTCAATGAGTAAATTTTCCATAGTTATCGCCTCACCTTAAGTATAACACAGTTGCACCCGGTTTGAGTTTGGAGTATCATTAAATAAGAATAAGAATTATTATTATTTACTAGGAGGTAGTATGAAAAAGAAATTAGCACTATTAGTTATCTTGGCGCTTGTCCTTGTGGCATGCGGTCAAAAGAATCAGGCAGGGGCGGACGCAGAACCGAACGATGCAGATAAACCGGTCGTCTACGCATCCGTCTATCCGGTGTACGATTTGGCAAAACAAATTGGCGGTGAACGCATTGAGGTGAGATCAATTATTCCTAACGGTCAGGAACCTCACGGTTGGGAACCGGACTCCGGTTTGATTAAAGACTTATCTGAGGCTGATGTGCTCCTCTATGCAGGTGCCGGTTTGGAATCCTGGATTGACAAAGTGATGGAGAGCGTAGAAAATGATGCTTTGGTCACTCAAGAATTGGCCGAGGGTATGAATCTTCTTCCCAACACCCATCACCACGATCACGACGGCGAAGCCGCAGAAGCCGATCACAACCACGACGCTGAAGCAACAGAAGCTAATCACAACCACAACGCTGAAGCAACAGAAGCTGATCACAACCATAACGCTGAAGTAGCAGAGGCTGATCACAACCACAATGCTGAAGTAGCAGAAGCTAATCACAACCATAACGCTGAAGCGACTGAAGCTCATGAGCATGACCACGATCACGGTGAATTCGATCCGCACTTCTGGCTGTCACCGGTGCGCATGAAGACGGCAGCGAACAATGTTGCCAAGGCGCTCATCGCGGCTGACCCTGACGGGAAAGCGGACTATGAAGCTAACTTGAGTGCGACACTTGAAAAATTGGATACCCTGAACGAGAAGTATCAAACCGAGTTGGACGGCGTGACCAATAAAACAATTGTCGTCAGTCACGAGGCCTATGGGTATCTATCCGATGAGTATGGTTTGCAACAAATCGGCATCACCGGTATTGAAGCAGAGACCGAACCGGATGCCAAGACGATAAAAGACCTGATTAACGGTATTAAAGCTGAAAATATTAAAACAATATTCACGGAAGATCTCATCGACACCAAAGTCGCCGAAACCATTTCGAGCGAAACCGGTGCTGAACTTGTGGTCCTCAATCCGTTGGAAAGTCTCTCGGATGAGGAAGTTCAAAACGGTGCGGATTACTTCTCAGTGATGGAGGATAATTTGAAAAAACTGGTTGAGGCTCTTGCTTGAACATCATTGAATTAAATCATGTACAATTTGGCTATAATGACAATGCTATTTTTGACGATGTGACCTTTCAGATTCACAAAGGTGAGTTTGCGGCCCTCGTGGGAGAAAACGGGGCGGGCAAAACCACCCTTATTAAACTGATTCTTGGCGAGTTGAAGCCGAAGGGTGGCTCTATTCATTTGAACATTCCCCTCAGTGACATTGGTTATGTCCCTCAGCTCGCCGCGGCAAATATGGACTTTCCCATCACAGTGGAAGAGCTGGTGGGGCTTCAGTGCAAAAGTCGTCTTTTTCTCTCAAAGAAAGAGAAGTCTCGTATTGAAAGTACGTTGATGTCAGTCGGTGCCGAGCATTTGAAGAAAAAACGCTACGGGGAACTCTCCGGCGGCGAACGCCAACGGGTGCTTATCGCCAAGGCCATGTTTCAGGCGCCGCAGCTGCTGGTTCTTGACGAGCCGACGACGGGGATAGACGCTAAGGCTAAGGAGGCACTGTATAAGCTTCTTGACCATTTGCACAGTGCTCACGGCATTACTCTTTTAATGATCACCCATGAGCTCGCCAGTGTTCGGTCGCTCTTGGATACCGTGTATGTCGTCGACGAAGGGAAGGTGAGACATGGAACTCTTTAGTTACGGTTACATGGTTCGCGCCCTTATCGTCGGCGTGGTGGTGGCCCTTATCGTACCTCTGATGGGGATGGTGGTTGTCAATAAAAATCTTTCCATGGTGGGCGATGCCTTGTCCCACGTGAGTCTTGCAGGTATTATCCTCGGATTTCTGTTGGGTCTTAACATGACCGTCGGAGCACTGTTGACCTGTGTGGTGGCGGCGCTTTTTATGGAGTTTGTCCGCAGAAAGTTTCCCGGCTATGGGGAGCTGTCCACGGCGATTGTCATGTCGACAGGCATTGGACTTGCCTCAGTGCTCTCCGGCTTTGTCACCCGAAATGTGAATTTTGAAAGCTTGCTTTTCGGATCCATCATTGCTATTCCCGACGATGAGTTTTATCTCATTCTTGTTGTCGGCGTGGTGGTCGGTGCGCTGTTTCTTCTCTTTTATCGGAGTTTGTGCCACGTGGCTTTCGATGAGACCTCGGCTCGCTTGGCAGGGATCAACATCGGATTTTTCAACGTGCTCTTTATGGTGCTTGTGGCGGTGACCATTGCGGTCTCGGCACGAACGGTGGGGGTCTTGATCATCTCATCGCTCATGGTCATTCCTGTGGCTTGTGCCATGCGCTTTAAACTGGGTTACGGAAAGACCGTTGCCCTGGCGGCGCTTTTCGGGATCATCTTTACACTCACAGGCCTAGTCCTCAGCTTTTACTTCAGTTTAAAACCGGGAGGTACCATCGTCCTCTTGGGAGTAAGTACACTCGTTGTGCTGTTGTTTATTAAAGGCAAATAACATTGTCCATGATACAGTCCGGCTTCGGCCGGATTTTTTGTTGCAGTTGAGTAAACTCAGGCAAAGGGGTACAATGATACTATGAAAAATGTAAAGAAAACCAATGCACTGCGCATTTTGGACGCGCACCATATTGAGTATACGGCTCACACTTATGAGGGGACAGGCGGCCTGTCCGGGGTGGCAGTGGCCAATGAGCTTGGGGAGGACATCGCGTGTGTCTACAAGACTTTGGTGACTGTGTCCAAGGAAGGACACTTCGTCTTTGATGTGCCTGTGGCTAAAGAACTGGATTTAAAGAAAGCGGCGGTCGCTGTCGGCGTGAAGAAACTGGAGATGCTAAAGCAAAAGGATCTCTTTGCTCTGACAGGCTATGTGCACGGCGGCTGCAGTCCTCTTGGGATGAAGAGTCAGTTGCCTACGGTATTGGATAGCTCGGCACAGTCCCATGAGCGGATTTTTGTCTCCGGGGGGCGTATCGGCTTACAGATTCACATTGCACCGGAGGACTTGGTACGACTTATCGGGGCGACGTATGCCGATATTACCAAACAGGACTAACGCGTTGTTATGAAGGAGTAACTATGGAATACAGAGAAAAAATGCAAGCATGGCTGAACGATCCATGTATTGACGAGGCATCAAAAGCGGAAATTCGCGCCATTGACGATGAACAGGAACTGGAAGATCGCTTTTATAAGGAGTTGGAGTTCGGCACGGCAGGTCTGCGGGGGATCCTCGGGGCGGGGACCAACCGCATGAACCGATACGTCATTGCGCGGGCCTCTCAAGGTTTGGCCGATACGATTTTAGCTGAAGGGCCTGCTGCTGCAAAGAAAGGCATTGTCATTGCCCACGACGTGCGCCACGGCTCCGAGCTGTTTACGAAAATTGCCGCCGAAGTCTTTGCGGCGAATGGCATCAAGACGTATGTGTTTAAAGACATTTGTCCAACGCCGATGCTGTCCTATGGGGTACGCTATCTGGGGACTCAGTCCGGTATTGTCATCACGGCAAGCCACAATCCGAAAAATTACAACGGCTATAAAGTGTATTGGGACAAGGGGTCTCAAATTTTATCCGATGTGGCCGATCGCATTCAAGAGGCGATAGCTGCTTTAGCTTTTAAAGACGTCAAGTCGTTGGATTTTGAGAAGGGTCTTGATGCGGGCATTATTGAATACTGTCCCGAGGCTCTGGATCAGGCTTATTATCACGCCACTCTAATTCGCGCCCTAAGAGAAGATGTGGACAAGTCGATCAAGGTGGTCTATACGCCGTTGAATGGGACGGGGAACAAACCGGTGCGGCACGTGTTGGCAGAGCGAGGCTTCGAGTCTATTCATGTCGTAGCGGAACAGGAAAATCCCGATCCGGATTTTACCACGGTAGGCTATCCCAACCCTGAAGATGTCAAGGCTTTTAAGTATGCTGAAGCCTTAGGAGATGAGCTGGGGGCGGAGCTTTTGCTTGCGACAGACCCGGACTGTGATCGTGTGTCGATGGAAGTGCGCCACGACGGCAAGTACGTAAGTTTTACCGGCAACCAGATCGGTTCGCTTTTGGCTCACTATATTCTCTCGTCGCTGTATGAGAAGAAGGGGCTCTTTGAAGGCGGTGCGATAGTCAAGAGCATTGTCACCGGGGACTTGCCGAAACGCATTGCCAAGAGCTATGGTGTCGCCACGTTTGAAACGCTGACCGGATTTAAAAATATCTGCGCTTTGGCGAATCGCTGGGATGAAACCAAGGAGTACACCTTCCTCTATGGCTTTGAAGAGAGCATCGGTTACGTCTATGGGGACCACGTCCGGGATAAGGATGGGGTCATTGCTGCTATGCTTATTGTAGAAATGGCGGCTTATTATAAAAAACAGGGCAAAACTTTGGTGGACGTGCTCAACGAGCTTTTTATACAATACGGCTATCACAAAGAGTTCTTAAAGAGTCTGGTCCTTGAAGGGATGGACGGGGCTGAGCGCATCGCTCGGATGATGGCACACTTCCGAGCTGCCGACTACCAAGCTTTTGGAGAGCTTGGTGTGACAGAATGTGTGGACTTTAATGAAGAGAACCCTGTCGGGCGCAGTAACGTTTTGAAATATTATTTGGATGACGGCTCCTGGTTTGCTGTTCGTCCATCGGGTACCGAGCCGAAAATCAAACTCTACATTTACGTGGTGGATCGGGATGAAGCCGTGGCGGCGAAGAAAGTCAAGGCTTTGGAAGACGCTGTGGTAGCGGAACTGGAGTCTGTAAAATAGAGGCATCGGAGGGACATTATGATTCTGTTTTGTGAGTTCAATCCGGAAGTTCAGCGGGTGTACCATGTGGACGAGTTTCATAAGCACCGGGTGAATTATTTTTCTGAGACGACATTGCGTGCCGGCGGTGACACGGTGGATGTGGCCAAACTTTTAAGCGGCTTGGATGACGTGCTCGTATTAAGTTTTGTCGGAGGCACTTTAGGACGTGAGTTTACTGTCGATTTAGAGGCAAGTCATGTGCTGTATGAGACGGTCACCGTTCAGGCTGCCACGCCGGAACGCGTGGTTATTCGCAGCAATGTCCTTAAGACGGAGCTCACAAAGCCGATGCAGTCGCTTACCACTGAAGAACAGGAAAGCATTCTGGTCGCTTTCGGCGAGATGCTGGACCGCGTTGACGGCGTGATCCTTGGACGAGAAAATCCGGTTTTGGATGCCGTCCTCTATCGCAACATGCTGAATCTTTGCTACAGAAAAACTAAGCCTGTACTTGTGGCGCCGGAGCGGATTGAGACGGTCATCACATCGAAGCCGTATCTTCTGCTCGTGGAAAAGGAAGATTTGGAAAGTTATACCGGTTTTTCCATCAAACGGGAGCAGGATGTGGTGAAACTTGCGAACATAATCTTTGACCAAGGGGTCGGGGTGCTGGTGGTCAACAGCGACACCGGTGTGATCATCGCCACCAAATCGGAGAGTTACAGGGTGGATTTTGACAACATTGCCCACCGCGGCCGTTTCCGACCTTTCGGCCTGTTAAGCGGTATGGCTCTTGGCATGGATCGAGGCTATGACATTATTATGACGCTGAAATTTGCTGTGGCGTTTGCGCTGTTTGACGCCCGACATGACGACGATCTCAGTGATCTCAAGGCAACGATGAATCGCATTGAGGTCCGACAACTTGGAGGTATAGTGTGACATCTTTTAAATTAAACAAAGACACTACGTTATTTTTATTCATCGATATACAGGACAAACTGTTAAAAGCTATTGACCATCACGACGACGTACTCAAAAAAGCTCAAATCCTTGCGGATATGGCAAACATCATGCACACCGAAGCGCTTTTTACCGCTCAGTATCCCAAAGGATTGGGGTACAATCACAGCACGTTAAAAGCCGCACTGCCTGAGGCTAAAGAGATTGAAAAGACGGCTTTTAGCTGTATGTTGGAGCCGGAGTTTGTGGCTACGTTAAAGGAGACGGGCAAAAAACAGATTGTAGTGAGCGGTATTGAAGCTCACATCTGTGTGCTTCTCACAGTGCGTGACCTGATTGAGGCAGGGTATGAGGTGTTTGTTGCGGCAGATGCCGTAGGATCTCGTGATCCGCACAACAAAGACAATGCCTTGAGCCAGATGGCACAGATGGGTGCCTGCGTCACCAATGTGGAGACGGTGATGTTTGACTTGAATTCCATCTCCGGGACAGCGGAGTTTAAGGCGGTACAAAAATTAATTTTGTAAAATGAGGGCGAGCGCCCTCTTTTTTTTATGGCATAAGTTACCGGAGCACAAGGCCTTGTCGTCGGTGTGGTGAGAGTCTTATCACGTGAAGGCGTATCGGTTCATTTGCTTACGTTGTCGGATGTAAAAAGATTTACAGTGACGGTTAAGGCAGATGCGGCGCCATAGTGTATAATAGAGACGGTGATTATTGATGAAATTTTTGCACACGGCAGACCTGCATTTAGGTCGTCTATATAAAGAAAAGCATTTTAAATATGCCGCACAGCGACGTGAGGAGTTGTGGACGGCGCTCTCCAATCTCATCGGCTATGCCGGAGCCAATGACGTGGCGTTCATCCTCATCGCAGGGGATCTCTATGAGGCAGACGTCTTTTCGGCTCAGGACATGGAGCGGCTTTTGATGTTGTTCAGTAAATTTAAAGGCGAGATTGTGCTCATCGGCGGCAATCACGATCCGGTGGACAGTGCGTCGTTGTATCGCAAGTTCAAATTGCCGGACAATGTCCATCTTCTTGAGGACAACGTCTTCGAAATAGATGACGTCCGCATCTACGGCATCAGCTGGAACGTTGCTTACGACTTCGCTCATGACTTGGACTTTGACTTGGACAAGAACTATAAGAACATTGCCCTACTTCACGGCGACGTTCGCGACGAGCACCATTTCAAACTGGATGTGGCGGCCTTGACAGACTTTGATTATGTGGCTTTGGGGCACATTCACAAGCCTCACCAGGTGGCGCCGACAATGTACTATGCCGGCGCGTTGGCACCGCTCAAGTTTAAGGATGAAGGCGCCCACGGCTTTTATGTGGTGGATACCGACGCGATGGTGCCGGAGTTTATTGAAAGTGCCAAGCGGCGTTATGTGGAGCTGAGTGTGGATGTGACCGGTCTGAGTCTCGACACACTGCGCCAAAAAGTGGAGACGATAGTCGAAGCTCACAATGAGGATTTTCTTCGCATTGTCTTTGAAGGGTCCAGTCCGTATACGGATTTGGAACATCTCTTTGACTACCCGGCCTATTATTTGGAATTTAAAAATCATACCCGTCCGGAATTGGATGACGACATCTTATCTGATCCCCTTTTTGTGAAACTTCACACCTTGGTCAAAGGGGAAAGTTTTCTTGTGGCAGCACGCGCCCTTTTGGAGACCGCCCATGATTATTAAAGAACTGAACATTCTCGGCTTTGGAAAATTTCATGATCGACACATCATGTTGCAACCGGGCATCAACATTATCCGCGGGGACAATGAAAGCGGCAAGAGCACGTTATACCACGTGATTGAGGGGATGTTTTACGGATTCGGGAAAGATCAGAAGCGTCGTGCATACACGGAAGATCGAGCTCGTTTCAGTCCTTGGGACGGCGGTGCCTATCAAGGAAGCATGGTGGTGGAGGACGGAGATCTGTTTCATCTGTGGCGAGATTTTGACAGCGGAGCGATACGCTTTACCAATCGGGATACCGGCGAAGATCTCAGTGATGAGCCGGAGCTTTTCACCTTTTCGAAAGTCCCTCAGCCGGGGAGCTATTTTTTCGGGGTGAGTCGACGGGTGTTTTCCGCAAGTGCCGCTATCGGTCAGCGTCAGGCCACGGTGGGTGACGACGGCACCGAAGCCATTCATAAAGCGCTTTTGGATTTTGAAAATCAGTACGACACCTATTCGCCCAAAGATGCAGCCTTGTCGGTCAAAGGGCAACTGGACGCTTTAGGTTCCGCTAAGCGCAAAGCGACGCCGCTGGGTAAGCTTTACAGCGAACTGGATGTCGTTACGGCGAAAAAGCAGGAGCTGCTGCTTCGCCAAGGTGAAGACGAGACCATCGTGGCGAACTATTTGGAGCTCAAGAAATCTGTGGAGCTTCAAGAGGACTTTGTGCGGACCCTAAAGGCTTCGAACGAGCAGCGAGACTATGATGAGATTATCCATCTTCAGGGACAGGACAACCTAGGCGGCGGTAACTTTGAAGACTATCTTGCCATTCAAAAACTCCAGGATCAGCTCCAAAGCATTGAGAGTAAGCTTGCCGCTGAAGCGGCGGAGCATACCGGTGAGGTTTACTTCGATAGAGAAGCTTACCAAACGGTAGAACGCATTACCTCCCGTCTGGAAGAATTGAATGCGGTGAACAATTCCAGGGAGATTAAAATTCTTCAGGAAGATCTAAAGGGTATGAGCCGGGAGCTCTTGATACTGAAGTTGAAAATGGCTCTGGGTATTCTGATCAGTGCAGCAGGTATCGGGCTTTTCCTTTACCGGGACAATCCCTTTACACTCTTGTTGATGGCGGCGGGACTTCTTTATTTCCGTCAGCGGTGGGTGGCCTACCGCATCAAAGCCAAAGTACCGGCTCGTCTGGAAAGTCGGATCAAAGGGTATGAACTCACGTCGTTAAAAAAGACCAAAGAAAAGAAGGCCATGGATCACGAACTGGAAGCGCTGTTTGAGAAATATGAGGTCACCGAGCTGCGAGAACTCAGAGACATTCTCGGCAGACAAAAGCTGGCGTATCGGGACTATATGTCCAAGGAAAATTATAAAACCAGCTATCGGGACAGTTTAACGGAAGAGGGCCACAGGATCCGGGAACGGCTCAATGCACTGCTTGAGACACATCACCTTACCGGGGCTGTGGATGTTGAAGCACTTCAAGTTGCCGCCAGTGCCGAGGCGCAGTATAAGCATCGTCAAGCGATGATCGCCACCATGCTTCGAGGTCGGAAGTTAGAAGATTTAAATCATCATATCCATATCGTGGAGGGGGACTACGAAAGCGAAAACCGCACGTTAACCGAGTTGAAGCTGCGTTTAAAAGGCGAGCAGCAAGGTTATCTTTTAGCAGAAAAGCGGCAAGCTATGCTTAAGACACTAAGGGAAGAAGAAGGTCGGATTCAAGAGGCGTTGAATGAACTGCAGGACAGACACACACACCTCAACGAAGCGTATCAGGCCCTTGTGACCTTGAGTCAAGGGGATGCGAACTACATTGCAAGCCTCAAGGAGAAAGCGGGCGCTTATTTTAAGGCGATTACTGAAGGAAAGTACAGTGCCATTGCGATGGACAACCACTTGAAAGTCAAAGTGTTGGACGAGACATCTCAACGCATGGTGGATGTGTCGGATCTCAGTGAAGGAACGGCGGATCAGCTCTTCCTGGCTCTTCGACTCGGTGCGGCAGACTGTTTGATTCAAGGGGCGCCCCTTATATTAGATGACCACTTCATCACCTACGACGACAGACGATTAAAAGCAACGTTGAACTTTTTGGGCACGTTGAACCGTCAAATTCTTATTTTTACGGCGTTGGATCGGGAAGAACAACTCCTGAATACGCCATACTATAAGGTGAGCTTATGATTTATGCCATTGGAGACTTACACTTCGATCCTTACGGGGACAAACCCATGGACGTTTTCGGGCCGACATGGGCGAATCACAAAGCACGTATTATTGAAGACTGGAAGGCTAAAGTGACCGATGACGACGTGGTGCTTGTCGCAGGGGACATTTCATGGGCGCTGAAACTGGATGAAGCTTTGGCGGATCTTAAAACATTGGATACTTTGCCGGGCACGAAGGCGCTCATTCGCGGCAATCACGATTATTGGTGGTCGAGTCTTGCCAAGATGAACGACCTGAAGTGTCGTTCTCTGGTCTTTATTCAAAACAACGCCTACACCTTTGGTGACGTGTCCATTGTGGGCACTCGCGGCTGGATCAGTCGAGACATGAGTGAATTTACTGCCGATGATGAGAAAATCTATAAACGCGAGCTTATTCGTTTGGAGAACTCCCTAAAGGCGGCGAGGGCGGAGCGTATCATCGCCATGATTCACTATCCGCCGTACAATATGGATTTTTCCAACAACGACTTCTCTGAACTGCTTGCAGCCTATCATGTGGACACCGTAGTCTATGGCCATCTCCACGCTGAAGGGCATCGTCAGATCAGCGAAGTCCCGCGGCTGGGCGTGAACTATCAGTGCGTGTCCGCAGACTATGTGGACTTTAAACTTCAGGAGGTAACATGGAACGGGAAATTGAAGTAAAATTACTGGGGATTGACTTGGCAGCGTTGGAAACTAAAATCAAAGATTTGGGTGGGACAAAAATAGCCGAGGAAAAACAGCTGAACATTACCGTCAATTCCACGACGCACCCCATTCCTGAGGAAAAAGGCTACCTTAGGATCCGAACCACCAAAGATGACAGCGGGATCGTGAACTACCTCACCTTTAAAGAACAGATCACCGATCAAGGTGTTCGGGAGAATGTGGAACACACGGTGGAATTTGTCGGTGTGAGCGCCATGGAGGACATTCTGCGTCTTATGGGTTACGACATGCAGCAACAGGGCTATAAGGAGCGGACATCCTATCGCTTTAAAACCTGTCGCATTGATTTGGATCGTTGGGATGAGGCCACGTATCCGCTGCCCTATGCGGAAGTGGAAGCCAATTCTGAGACGGAGCTGTATCTGGCCTTGGAGGAGCTGGGCGTACCGCGCGATGTGGTAAGTACCAAATCTATTGCACAACTTATCGAAGAATTAAAAAAATAGTACGGTATAATTGAATAATATGCTATAATATTTTTCGAGGAGGGCTTATGGCTTACAATTATATTTTATGGTTTGAAGAAATTGGAAAAAATGACATACCGCGTGTGGGTGGCAAAGGTGCGAACCTTGGCGAGCTTACCGCATTTGGGCTTCCGGTTCCGCCGGGATTTTGCGTCACCGCAGGCGCGTATGATGAATTTATTGATTACTCCGAGTTGGATGAGATAGTTAAAATGTTGGTGAACGGTCTGGACGTGGACAACGCTGACGAACTCCAAAGCGTGTCCCAAGATATCCGGGATAAGATCAACAGCAGTCCTATTAAACCTGAAATCGAAGCGGAGATCATCCGAGCTTACCGTGAATTTGCCGACAGTATCGGAGTCGACAATCCGGAAGTTGCCGTACGCTCGTCAGCCACAGCAGAGGATTTGCCGGATGCATCCTTTGCCGGCCAACAGGATACGTACCTGCACATCCGCGGGGAAGAAGAACTCATCAAACACATTCGCAGCTGCTGGGCATCACTATGGACATCCCGTGCCATCTACTATCGGGAAAAGCAGGACTTTGACCATTTTGACGTCTCCCTGTCCGTCGTTGTACAAAAGATGGTCAACTCGGAAAAGTCCGGCGTCATGTTTACCGCCAATCCAATCAACAACTCCGAAGATGAAATGATGATAAACGCCAGCTGGGGTCTTGGCGAAGCGGTCGTTTCCGGCATGGTAACGCCGGATGAATACGTCATCGACAAAAAGACTAAAGCTGTCATCGAAAAGAACCTTGCCTCGAAAAAGACCATGGTCGTAAAAGTGGAAGGCGGCGTCGGCACGGAAGAAAAATCTGTGGCTGAGGTGCTGGGTCCTGATGCTGTCGATGGCGAATGTCTGAGTGCCGACGAACTGAACACACTGATTGAACGGGGGCTCAAAGTGGAATCCCTCTATGGCAGTGTGCAGGATACGGAATGGGGATTCGATCGTGACACCAAAGAATTTTACTTCCTCCAATCCCGTCCGATTACGACCCTTGAAAAGAAAGACGTGTTAAAACCGCTCTGTAAGGGTCTGCCTGCTTCGCCGGGCATCGGCCGCGGTACGGTAAAACTGATCAAAGACGTCTCTGAAATCAATCTGATCCAAGAGGGTGATATTCTCGTTACAGAGATGACCAATCCGGATATGGTCCCTGCTATGCGAAAGGCTGCAGGGGTTGTCACTGACGAAGGAGGACGCACCTGTCATGCGGCCATCGTTTCACGGGAGCTTCAAATTCCTTGTATTGTAGGCGGCAAGAACGCCACGAAAGTGTTGAAAGACGGCATGGAAGTGACGGTCGATGCGACCCGTGGCGTGGTCTATGAAGGGTTTGTCTTAAAAGAAGAGGACAAGCCGAAGGACACGTCACCGGCACAGGGTGGCGCCGTGATGTCCGGGGCATGGGTGGAAAGTTTTAAATCCAACCTTGCGCCGATTACTGCGACCAAAATCTACATGAATCTTGGCGAACCGGGACTGATTGAAAAATATAAGAACTTGCCGTTTGATGGTATCGGGTTAATGCGTACCGAGTTTATCTTCACCAACATGATCGGCGCACATCCGATGTATTTATTGAAGACCCATCAGGAAGATTTGATGATTGATAAATTGGCCGAAGGAATTTCCAAAGTGGCCAGTGCCATCTATCCGAGAAATCTTGTGGTTCGGATGAGCGACTTCAGAACCAATGAGTTCCGCGGCCTTAAAGGCGGGGACGAGGTTGAACCGATTGAAGCAAATCCGATGATCGGATGGCGTGGGGTCTCACGCTATATCTCCCCTGAGTACGAGGCAGGATTCAGGCTGGAGTGTAAAGCAATGCGCCGGGTTCGGGAAGAGTTCGGTCTGACCAATGTCATCGCCATGCTGCCGTTTGTGCGAACTACCGACGAGCTTGTCACCGTAAAAGGTATTATGGCTGAAGAAGGCCTGAAACAATCGAAAAATTTTAAGATTTGGATTATGGCGGAAGTGCCTGCTGTGGTATTCCAGGCAGAAGAGTTTGCAGAACTGGTGGACGGGTTCTCCATCGGCTCCAACGACTTGACGCAATTGGTTATGGGCGCCGATCGGGACAGCGGTGTGCTGAACAACATGGGTTACTTTGATGAACGGAATGAAGCGGTAAAGCGAGCGCTTAAGATTATTATTGATGCCGCCAATAAGAAAGGCATCACCTGCTCCATTTGCGGTCAGGGGCCAAGCCAATATCCCGAACTGGCGGAATTCTTGGTGGAATGCGGCGTCACTTCCATGAGTGTCAATCCGGACACGGTGGAATACACCCGCCGCCTCGTCGCAAGTGTGGAACAAAAGATGATTTTGAAAAAACTGAGAAACCTATAGTCAAAAAGCTGAGTCTTCGGACTCGGCTTTTAGCTTTTTAAATCGGCGGGATTGTGGTATCAATACTGTGAGGTGATATTATGAAATATTTGCACACATGCATTCGTGTCGGCAATTTGGATGCCTCCATTGCATTCTATGAGAAGGCATTGGGTTTTGAAGTCACACGCACGAAAGACTTTCCTGACAAAAAGTTTACACTGGTGTATCTGGCACAGCCGACAGACTACGCGGAGCTGGAACTCACGTACAACTATGATACCGAGCGCTATGAACTGGGGGACGGTTATGGTCACATCGCTCTTGAATGTGAGGATTTCGACGCCACCTATGAGCGTCTGAAGTCGGAAGGGTATGACGTCACGGACAAGTCCGGTCTCAGTGACGGCTCCGACTCGTTCTTTTTTATCAAAGATCCAGACGGCTATAAGATTGAAATTATTCGCGCAAAATAAAATTAACCCGAGCTTACAGTAAAAGCTCGGGTATTTTTATGCCGTTTTACCTCAAGTCTGTGGCGATTGTAGATGCAAAGCAGGACTCGATAGGCTGCGAGTGCTAAGCTCTGCACAGGGAAGCGTCCGATCGGTTAATCGGTATAGCTAAGCTCCATATAAGATAAAGAGTTATCATAAGAACGCGTCATTGTAATCGTGGGGGGGGGTGTTAAACTGAAGTGGAAAGAAACGTTTTTAACCATTAAAACGGGATAACTTAAAGATCAACTAAATGAATGAGGTCAGGTCGGTATTCGATCTGTTAAACGATATGAAGCAAAACTATCAACGAACTGTAACCACGGTCGCCGTCTCTATTCTCACGGCCAAGCTGCTGCGGTCGGATTTGTCTACTTGGATTCAAGTGTTGCCGACTTTGGTGGGGATTGTGTATATGATACTGCTTTATCGACGCAGCGGGAGTCGCCGGGACAAAACTTATAACGCGATCACACTGGGCGTGTTGTGTTTTCTTTTGGCGGTTGTAGTGATAATCAGGGAGGTCTTATGACAACTAAGACAAAAGTGAGATTGATTTTTTGGGCGTCGGTTCTCGCCAATGCGGTGTGTTTTTATTTTGTTGTCACAAGACAGCTGAATTTTTTAAAACCTTGGGGCGCGTCGATACCTTTAATGGCGTTACGATATTATGTCTTTCTATGCCCGGCTTGGATTTACTCGGAGTCAAGATTGGATGCGGATATCTATCTGCACCGCTATAAATACATTGCACCACTGGCGGCGAGTATGCTGCTGCAGTGTTTACTCAGTTACTATCTGCCCTTGGTACAAGATTCATTGCAATAGCTATAGGAAAAGACCTCCACAGGGAGGTCTTTTTTAGAGCCGTCGAATTTCAAATCCGTCGCGGTATTTATCCAGTTTTTCCAAAGCCAGAGTACGATAGGCAGTCTTGTCTTTATCAAAGACGTGCTCAAAGTGTGTCCGGAGTATATCTTCCGGTACGGTGTCGAGAATCTGATAGCTGGCAAAGTACACTGTCCCGAGGGAGCGAGGATCTTGCATACTTTTGGAGAAGGTGTAAGCCGATTGTAGATGATGGGCGGCACTGTCATAGTCTTGGGACTTGACTTCCAACAGCGCCATGTAGGCGTCTAACACCGGGAGTTTCCAGAAGGAATCGAACTGGCCGTAGAGACTGTAGGCACAGTTGAAAGCTTTCTTGGCCTCTTCGTAGTCACCCTTGGCATAGAGGGCTTTGCCGTGATTGATATAGAACACGGAAAGGGAGGAGAGGGCATTTTTGCCGATAGAAAGCTTGATGGCACCTTCGTACTGAGCGATGGCACCGTCGTAGTCTTCATCCTGGAATCGAATTTCACCGATGTAATTCATGGCGGCGGCGATATTGATGGCGTAGCGGTTCGCCACTTCATCTGTGACGTTAAAGGTGTTGATGGACTCGGTGAGGAGTTTTTCCGCCAAGATGGAGTTGCCGATCATAATGTTGTAGAGCCCCTTCAGACGGAGGAGTATGCCGATTTCTTTGTGGTAGTTGCAGATGACCGCAAGGTCCAGAGCGGATTCAATGTATTCAATCATATCCTTGGCGTTGTTGGTCTGGATATTATAGAAAATCATCTGCTTGTAGCCGTCGAGAATGTAGTCTTTATCGTCCAGCTCTTTGGCCTTTTGAATGACGTAGTGAATGTCCCGCAGTCCCTCTTCATAGATGCCGTCTCGAATGAGGTAGCGGCCTTTCATGTAATAAAACTCGATTTCCAGATGTTTTACTTCATCGTCGTCGGAGCCGATGAGACCGTGGAAGCTTTCTTCCAATCGTTGGAACATTTCGCTGATTTTGTCTCTGGAAATGTAAATTTTTTCGTCGTCCTCCAAGTCGGAGAGATTGAGAATCGGGAAGAGCTCGTGAGAGAAGTTCAAGTAGTAGTTGAGCGTCTCCAATTTGTATTTGATGCTCTTTAGGGTATCACCGGCACTGGCATAGTGATAGACCAGCTTGGAATACGTGTAAAGACTCTTCTTGACATTGAGCGTATCTTCTAAAATTTGGGCGATGCGTTTGTGAATGACACGCTTTTTCGAATTGGGCTGCATCATGTAGATATATTCCCGTAGCTTGGAATGGGTGAACATGATGCCGGTATCGTGCTGGTGTTCACGCTCGAGAAGGATGTTGGCGTTTTCCAAGTTCTCAATAAGACCGATAATGTCGATTTCGCCGACACCGGTCAATTCCGTGACTATGGACAGGGGCGCTTCGTCATAGAAGTAGCTGATAATGTCCAGGAGATCTTTCTCCGGTTTGGAGAGATAGGCGAAGCGGGACTTCATGGCGTCCATCATTTCATCGTTGATGAGGGAGGCGGTGTTGTGAGTTTTTAAAATGCTTACCGTTTCCGACAGGAAGAAGGGACTGCCCTCCGTTTCACTGTAAATGCGTGCCATCAGCTCGTCGGGAATGGTTTCTTCCGGAAGGGCGCGATGGATAAAATCAGCAGTCTCCTCAGCGTTGAAGCGATCCAGATCCACTTTCGTTAGCTTGTCGTACTTGGTGAGGGAGGTGATCATGTCGTCCACATCGGGGTTAAACTGTTTGCGCGAGGTACAGAGGAAGAATACATCCTGTTCCGTACGCAAAATGACAGAGGTTAACAGATGGATACTGGTTTGATCCATCCATTGAATGTCTTCACAGACCAGAACGAGTTTTTTGTGCTCGCTGATTTTTTTGATCGCCTCCACAATGACTTGACTCAGCAAGTCAAAGTTCAGAGGCTGTTTGTTTTCGAGAAGCAAAATTTCCTTAGAGGAATCTTCAAAGGACGGAAAGAGCTTTTTGATCGTGGTATCCCAGAAAGTCGGCAGCGGGATTTTAAGCTCCTTAAGGACTTTGCCGATTCGAGCAATCAGTACGCCGATGGGACGCAGGGCGTAGTTCTCTTCGGCTTGATACGAATAGGTTTGAATCACCACCGTGTCATTGTCCGCCGTCTCTAAAAGTTTTCGTTTCAATGCGCTTTTACCTACACCGGCTTCGCCGTAAATGAGGGCCGCAGAGCCTTGGGACGAGGTCATGGCCGAGGTGAGTTGCGCCAGCTCTTCGAAGCGTCCGAAGAAAAACTCGTCTCGCACTTTCGGCTTTTTTGTATTCAAGTTGATTTGAGCGATGGAAGCTTCATAGATGGCTTTGGTTTCACTGTCCGGGCTCACCCCCAGTTCGTCCTGAAGAAAACGAGTGAGGTTGTAGTAGGTTTCAATGACTTTACCGTTGCGCCCGGTTTTTTGATAATACTTCATCAGAAGACGGAAGTTGCGTTCATCGTACTCGTCAATACTGGTCAGCGTGTTGATACGCTTCTCAACATCGTCGTAGTTGCCGGCTTCAATGTCCGCTTCCAGTACGTCGTAGGAGGTCGAGATGAACTTTTCTTCGTAGTAACCGCGCATCTTAGTGATCCAGTACTCATAGGACTCGGCGTCTTTAATGAAGAATCCCTGGAGAAATTCACCGGTGTAAAGATCCAGATTGGCTTTCGGATCGGCGTTAAAAAGGTTTGCATCACAGGTGATATCCAAAGACTTGTCAATTTCCAACACACTCTTCTTCGGCGACTTGATGAAGTCTACCCCGACACATTTTTTGGCTTGATAGATAGCATTTCTCAAGTTTTTTTTCGCAGTCTTTTCATTTTCGTCCGGCCACAAAAGACTGGCAATTTCATCCCGCGTGATAAAACTGTTGATGAGCAGGTAGTAAATCAGCGCATTGATCTTGTTGTAAGGGAAAAGAATCTGTTCACCGTTGAGAAAGAACTGAGGAACACCAAAGAGTCGTACAGAGATTTTATCCATAGTTTCCATCCTTACTGGGTATGGTCGGTGCTATAATAAGCCCGATCGACAACAAAACGTCTAATATAAGCTTATTGTATCCTTCACTACAGAAAGTGTCAAATAATTTGATGATATAAAAAAGATTGTTGACGCACGGCGGATTTGATTATCGGAATGCCATAGTATTAGGATAAAGGCACATCATCGAGGTGTGTCGGGGAAAAAATTTTACGGACACACACATGCCAAGGTTACCTTTTAAGAAAACATTTTATAGACGAATCTTAGACGTAAAATGGGTAATAAAAGGCTCTAAATCAGTGAAAAATGAAGACTTTGATAGTGTTATAGCACGATAAAATAACGGCTTTGGGCTCGAAAAGTATAGAAAACTCTTTAGTCTTTGACTGATTTTTGATGACGAATATCTATACTTGGAGTCAGAAAACCAAGTGGGCTCGTCTCAGTGGGGAAAGTGTTATCATTCGAGCCTACGACCATAAGGAGGAAATATGGAAAAAGTAATTTTAAACGGTGAATCCCTTACGCTTGAAGATGTTGTTAACGTAGCACGTCACGGCGCTCAAGTTGAAATTGCAGAAGACAGAAAAGAACTGGTCAAAGCTAACCGTGCCATTGTTGATGGGATTGTTGAAGAAGAACGTGTTGTATACGGTGTAACTACCGGCTTCGGCTCTCTTGCTAAAGTATCGATTTCCAAAGAACAATCTGCACAACTTCAAGAAAATCTTATTCGTACACACTCCAGCGGTTACGGCAATCCGCTCAAAGAAGACGAAGTTAAAGCTGTTATGCTGATTCGTATCAACTCCCTTGTCAAAGGTGTCAGCGGTATTCGTTATGAAACGATTGAAACGATTCTTGCCATGTTAAATAAAGGGGTTGTACCTTACATTCCTGAAAAAGGATCCTTGGGTGCATCCGGAGACTTGGCACCACTGGCTCACATGGTACTTCCTATGCTCGGTCTTGGCCGTGCTTACTACAACGGCGAACTCATGAGCGGTAAAGAAGCTATGGACAAAGCTGGCATCGAGATCATTGAGCTTTCCGCTAAAGAAGGTTTGGCTCTGATCAACGGCACAACCGTCCTCACCGCTATCGGCGCACTTGCAACACATGACGCTATTGAACTGTTGAAACTTTCCGATATTGCCGGTGCGCTGTCTCTTGAAGCTCACAGAGGTATTATCGACGCTTTCTATGAAAAACTTCACACCATTCGTCCTCATAAAGGGTGTCTGGCAACGGCAAAGAACATTCGTGAACTCACTGAAGGTTCCACATACCTCACTCACACTGCTGACATTCGCGTGCAAGATGCTTATACACTTCGTTGCATTCCACAAATTCACGGTGCCAACAAAGATTCTATTGCTTACGTCAAAGAAAAAGTGGAAATTGAAATTAACGCCGCAACGGATAACCCGATTATTATTTCCGACACTGAAGTTATCTCCGGCGGGAACTTCCACGGTGAACCGATGGCACAACCGTTTGATTTCCTCGGCATCGGCGCATCTGAAATCGGCAACGTATCCGAACGCCGCATCGAACGTCTTGTCAATGCACAGCTTTCCGATTTCCCATCTTTCCTTGTTGCCAATCCGGGCGTCAACTCCGGCTTTATGATTACGCAATATGCTGCAGCAGCTTTGGCATCGGAAAACAAAATTCTTGCACATCCTGCCAGTGTTGATTCCATTCCTTCTTGCGAAAACCAAGAAGACTTTGTCTCCATGGGAACCATCGCAGCACGTAAAGCTCGTGATATCGTGGCTAACAGCCGCCGTATCGTCGCTACTGAAATTATGGCAGCCGTTCAAGCTATCGACTTCAGAAAAGACGAAGGCCTTAAACTTGGCGTAGGTACTCAAGCTGCATATGATCTCGTTCGCAGCACGGTAGATTTCATTTCTGAAGACAAAGATATTGAAATTTATGACGAACTTGAAAAAATGACCAAAATTCTTGTAGACGAAAGCCTTGTTGAAGCCGTTGAAGCCAAAGTCGGCTTGGACATTCAATAAGCGTCAACACCATGACAGTAAAGAGTCTGAGGTATCTCAGGCTCTTTTTTTTATGGCAATGTAAGGGAGAGACGAAGGATCAATGCTGCTTTTTACAAAATCTTGACTCGGGTTTTACGAAGTTTTGCCATAATGGTTCGCGAGGTGATTGAATGAAACACACATGGCAAACGGCCTGTAATATACTTTTAGTTTTAGGATTGGTCTTTATCTTTTTCTATTGGAAGCAGGTGGACTTCGGTTCTACTCTCTACGCCCATGACTCCGTGTCCTATCCCAAAGGAGTGGTTCAAGACGTTCTGGAAGAGAAGGTGGAGGAAAAATATCCGGGGCTTATGGTGGGCAGCCAAAAGCTTGTTGTCAAGATTTCCGATGCTATGCACGATAAACCCCTTGTGGTGGACAACTATCTGACGACGGAGCACTCCATTTACGTCCATGAGGGAAGTCGGGTGGTGGTCTATGCCGACGAGCCTCAAGGGATGGATCCGTTCTATTCCCTCTACAATTATGATCGGTCGCTGCCGATGGCGGCTTACTGTGTGCTGTTTTTAGGCCTTCTCTATGGCGTCGGGCGAGTCAAGGGACTGAAGAGTGTCCTTGCCCTGTGTATCAGTCTGTATTTAATTTTCTTTTTTATGCTTCCTATGATGTACACCGGCAAACCGCCTGTGGTCGTGTCGATTGCAACGGTGGTCCTCGGCAGCATTTATTCCATTGTAATCTTGCAGGGCTATACACGGATGGGGCTTGTGAATCTCATCAGTGTGGCGATCGGCTTTCTCATCGCGGCGATCGGGTTTTATGCTGTAGCTTACACGGCCAATTTAAACGGATTTAAACTCAATGATGTGGAAGGGTTGCTGCTTATCACTGCCCGGACCGGTCTGCAGGTGCACGGGTTGATGTTTGCCGGCGTGGCCATTGCAGCTTACGGCGCCTGTAAAGACGTATCGGTCTCCATTGCCTCCGCGCTGTTGGAATTAAAGACCAACAAGCCGACGCTGACGGATAAGGATCTCTTTCGCTCCGGTATGGTGATCGGTCAGGACATTATCGGGACGATGGTGGACACGTTGATCTTTGCGTTCCTCGGAAGTTCCATTGCCACGGTCTTGCTGTTTATCTCCTATGGCATTGACTTTAACCAACTGATCAGTTCTGACTTTTTTGCCGTGGAGATGACCAGCGCCCTTATCGGCACGGCGGTGGTGGTGATTATGGTGCCGGTGGCGTCGTGGATCAGCGGCTTGTTGTACACAAAGTTTTAAATTTCACACGTGCTATACGTTGCTTTTACATCCCTCATATGTTCTATTTACAAACGTCTGTCATAATAAGTCCGTATGAGTGTAATCGAATAATAACTAGGGGGTAAAAAGTGAAACCATTAAAACAAGGGCTGAGCTTATCGATCGCTGCGCTAATGCTTGCTTCTACATTCTCCACATATGGAGTCAGTCTTGAAGCGCACAGTGTGCGCATTGCACCTCAAGCAACCTATGCACAAGCATTGGATGAGGAAAAGCCTGTCGAAAGTAAACAGTATGACTATGATATTCTGACCATCGGTGCCACACCGAACGAACGCAATCTCACATGGTACAGCGTCGCAAAAGACGGCGGCTATGCACAAATTGCAGAAGTCAATGACGCCCATGACTTCGGTAGCGCACCGAAACTTCCGGCCACAGCCCTTACGGCCCTCAACAAGGAAGGCTATACTGCCAACAAAGTGACTTTCACCGGACTCAAGGCTGACACTACCTACATGTATCGATTCGGGAACGGAGATGGGCCGGTCTCTGAAGTTAAAACTTTCGCCACAGGATCTGACGGCGCGTTTAGCTTTTTTCTCGCAGGGGACCCTCAAATTGGCGCAGGACAACTGGAATCCGATAGAGAAGGATGGGGTCATACGCTGGACATTCTGAACGACTTGGACCCACAGGCGTCGTTTCTTCTCTCAGCAGGCGATCAGGTCAACAGCAATAGCAACGAGGCACAGTACGACGCTTATATCAACCGTGACGGCTTCGACGGTATGACCTTGGCACCTGTCATCGGGAATCACGACTCCGGCAACTTTGCCTACTCGGAACACTTTGCCGTGCCAAACGGCCAAGCCGAAGGCCAAACCGAAGCCGGCAGCAACTACTATTATGTTTATAACAACACGCTCTTCATCGCTCTGAATACCAACAGCCATGAGTTTGCAGAACATGAAAATACCATCAAGACTGCCATTGCGGCAACGCAAGACCAAGACATCAAGTGGCGTGTGGTCACCTTCCACCAGCCGCCATACACCGTGGCAAGTCACGCTTTTGATGACTATGTTGAATCCTTCAGAGCCACGCTCGTACCGATGCTTGAAAAGTATGATGTGGATCTGGTCCTCAACGGACATGACCACGTCTATACCAGAACCCATGTCATGAAAAATGATGAGCCTCAAGTGGCATGGGAAAATAACGAAGTCGGCAAGGCGCCGACCGAGTTTGTCAATCCCGACGGCATTATCTACGTCACGACCAACTCTGCATCCGGATCGAAACACTATAACATTCAAAACAGAGACTTTGAATATGCAGCTGTAAAGAATCAGGAGCACGTTCCGAACATCACCGACGTGTCAGTGACAGACCAAGCCATTACCGTCACTACCTACCGCACCACGGATCAATCCGTTGTCGACAGTTTTACCATCTATAAGGATGCAGCGGTGACCGACAACGTGACGGTCAACTTTGACGCCAACGGCGGACAAGGTACGATGAACAGCCTCAGTGTCAACAAAGGTGAAGACTACACCATTCCTGAGAATACCTTTATCGCACCGGAAGGGATGGTATTTGCAGGCTTTACAGTCGGCGATACCCTCTATCAACCGGGGGATATTGTCCGCCCGTCGGAAGACATGAACTTTATTGCCCAATGGGTAGAAGAGGACGCACAAGCCGTCACGCTCACGTTTGACGCTAACGGCGGTGCGGGAGAACCGACTCCGGTAGAGGTTGCCAAAGGCAGTGACTACACTTTACCTGACAATGGACTTATCTCACCGGTAGGTCAAGTTTTTTCAGGTTATGAAATCAACTCGAGAGTCTATCAGCCGGGTGATGTTATCACTGTGACGACCTCAATGACCATCAAAGCGCTCTGGAAAGATGCCGAAACGGATCCGGTGACACCGCTTCCTGAAGTCCATGACAATGAACACCATGACCATGAACACCATGGCGGCGGACTGCTCTTCTGGAACTTACAGCCGCCTGCTGAAGATACTACGGTAGACGATACGGCTAAAGCCATTTTGGCTAAAAAAGACGAGCTGGAAAGCCGAGTGAAAAAAGCTGCCGATATTGACGGACACTGGGCAAAAGATGCTATCGACTATGTGCTCACCCACGGTATTATGGAGCTTGTAGGAGACAACTTCTTACCGGACACCAAGACCACCCGTGAAACTGTCGTTGTGGCACTGGGCCATCTTCAAAAGATTGACACGGCAGCCTATACCGGCACGGACTTCACTGATGTTGTCGAAGGATCCGGCGCCGCACCGTATATCAAATGGGCAGTGGACAATGGCATTATCGACGGCTATGAAGACCACACGTTCTGTGGCGATCAAGCCATCACTCGTGAAGAGATCGCAAAGATTTTAAATGCCTATGTTGAGAAATTTGCAGTCAAAACCGACACTGTACCGGCCGTCACTTTTGATGACCAAGATACTATCAGCGATTGGGCACGTGACGATGTGAAGGCCGCTACGGAAAAAGGTCTTCTAAAAGGTCGTGATAACGGCACTTTCGATCCCCGCGCAAACCTCACCCGCGCCGAAGTGGCACAAAGTATAGTCAACATTGAAAACTAAGTTGTCACATTGCATTTAGATTAACAAACCCCACAGGATATCCTGTGGGGTATCGTTGTGCTTATAAACTTTTTTTCGAGCCTTTATTCGGGTCTTGTTGAAGTCGTGCTACGCTCTGTAAGGCGTGGTGTTTTAGATAGTCCGACGTGGTTGGAGGAATCAGTTTGGAAGCTTCCTCCCACTGACCTTCCGCGACAAGTCGGCGGACGGTGCTGGCGGAAATGGCTTTGCCGTCTGATGCCAAACGGGGTATGACGACAAGCTGCAGGGGCGGTGTAAAGACCCGCGTCATCGCATCGTTGTAGAGGGCGGTAGTCTGACTGTAAGGTTCATCGCCGACAAAACGATAGGTGATGTTCAGCGCTGTAGCGATGTGGTTTTGAAAAATCGCCGCATCCAATTCACCTTGAACGGCGAGAGCGTCCACATCGTCTTTTAAAAAATAGCCGGGAAACGTCGCCGAGGAGACCATGTAACTGTCGGTGGGATGTACCGTGACAGGTAAATCTCCGGTGCCTGCTCGCACCATATCCATTCGCTCCGCCGCAGAGAACTGAGAGGTGTCTTCCGAGAGCACAAAGATGTGGAGGTGATCGACCGTCTCAAGAGCCTGTTCCACCAGGTAGCGATGACCCAGAGTAAACGGATTGGCGTTCATGACAATGGCGCCGCTGACGACGTTTTTACGATGTGCCTTTAAGCCCTCGACGTAGTGCTTAAAGCCGGTGGCCGGGCGCTCCATAAAACTGACGTGGGTGTTGCCTTCAATCTTTCCAAATCCTAAGTGGCGAAAGCTGGCTTCCGATTCCGGCTTGGTATAGACGAAAACGGCGCTGTAGTTTTCAAGGCGGTCCAATAGGAACGAGATCATTTCATTAAAGACGGCGCCGCCTTTAAAAGCTTCTTTGATGGCAAAACATTTGATGATATTTTTATAAAAAGAACCGGTGGCAATGAGGGTCTCTCCTTCAAATATGCCGTAGGTTTCGTCCAAGAGGACTTCCGGCTTCAAACCGGATTCAGCGAGCAGAGCCGCCCACTGATCATAGTCCCAGGTCACTTTATCAATCCAAAGTCGATTCATAATAACCTCTCAATCATAGTGGTTAAGGTAAAGATGTCGGCCACGCCTCCGGAAGAGATTCTGCGGCAGTTGTACAAGGCGTTGAGGGCGTCGGCATCGTTTTCGTTGTAGTTGTCGTAGATGGCTCCGGCTCTTCGCTGAAGGTAGCGAAGTGTGGTGACATCCGATCGGGCTACGGTGGTGGTATCGTCGGTGGTACTCAAAAGGTAGAGTGTAAAGCGGTCGTCGTCAAGCTGACGACGAAGGGGCAGACTGTCAAGGACAGCGGCAAAACCGCTCAAAGGGAGACGTCGCACGTCGCAAAGCTCACCGTGGGCATAGTCCTTTGTTGTGTAATCCGCGTTTAAGGGGGCTGCAAACTCACGGATAAAGGCCGTCCAGTCATCAGGAGCTACACCTTTGAGATAGGTGTAGTAGATAAAAAGGGTTAGAAAGATGAGGCCTTTGTGGGTATTGACCCCGCCGGTCGCGCGAAACATGTCCGCTTCCACCACACGTCCGAAAGCGCGAAGATCATCGAAGGTGGTGATGGCATCGGGGTTCAGTTTGCCGTAGGCGCGTAGGATGGCATCGGTGGAGGCGAGAAACGTGTCGTGAGTCATATCCCTATGGGCCCCGGAGGTGGTATAGGTGACGCAGCCATAGCCTCTGGGACGGCTGAGCTCTCTGTGGACACCGTGGCGAAAGGCCTTTTGAAATTGTATGTAGCGCAGATGGTTAGGTGTTCTCATAGATTCATTATAGAGTATGGGCATAGCATATGGCAAAATGTAGAGAAAAACTTTTTTAAAACACTTTAAACTGTTTTAAAAAAGTTTTTCTTGTGAAAACGTCATTCAAATCGTGTAAAGTAGATTTTAAGGAGGATAAGATGAGCGATTTTACACAAGGTGGTGTTCCGGTAGGACTTCCCGCTGTGTTGAACCGAAGAGAAGCCCGCAGTTTTGAGATTGAGGCAGCTTTATCCCGCGTGCCGGTGGTCGTGAGTTTTAAGCTGAACATTCCGGGGCCGATCAAGGCCAGTCCGACATTGAATCAGGTCTTTGAGAAGGGTCTTAAGGATCTTTTCGATGCACTTGACGGTGTAGCCGCTGTGGTGGCTCAAGAGGTACGCTATGAGGCTACAGGTGCAGAAGCGCTCCTTGAGATAGAGGGTGATGGGATCCGTGTGAAACGGGCTACGGCAGATGTGGAGCACGATGGACTCGGTCGGCTTTATGATATGGATGTCGTGACGCGAGCCGGGGCAGTGAGTCGGAAAGATTTGGGGCTTATGCCGCGAAAGTGCTTTATCTGTGATAAGGATGCAAAGATCTGCGGCGCATCCCGAGCTCACAGTGTGGTCGACATGCAGGACGCCATCGATGAATTGATTCGGTGCTTTTTGGATCGTTAAACCGGTGTTGTTTTGACTGTCTGAAGCAATGCTCATACTTGCTTACTTAATTCGTTGAAGGAGGAACTATGGAACTGAAGAAGAAAGCTGTTGCAGGCACGTTGGAATCCAGTGATGCCAAAGTCACAGTAGAACCTGCCGACACGTTAACCGTTGATATTGAAAGTTCGGTTATGGCACAATTCGGAGTCCAAATCCGTGAAGCTGTGGAAGATGTGCTTGCGCGTCTCGAGGTCACCGGGGCAAACGTTAAGGTGGAAGATAAGGGAGCCTTGGACTGTACGCTGCGGGCACGTGTGGAGACTGCCGTGTTTCGGAGTGTGGACAAGACGACAGATATCCCTTGGGAGGTGATGTAATGAAACGAGACATTCGACGGACCATGATGTTTCTCAATGCGCAGAAGGCGTCATTGGTCAAAGATCCTTATGTCTATGGCGCCGACTGCGTCATTTTGGACTTGGAGGATGCCGTCTCAGCGAGCGAAAAGGACTCGGCTCGCATTCATCTCTATCACACCTTAAAGTCTCGTGATTACGGTGACACCGAGGTGTGGGTTAGAGTCAACGACGTGTATTCCGATCTCTTTGTGGAGGATGTGCGGGCTGCCGTAGCCGGCGGTGCCGACGGTATTCGTATTCCAATGACAGAGACCAGAGACCACGTCATCAAGACCGAAGCGGAAATTGAAAAGGCGGAAAAGGATTTCGGGCGTGAAGTGGGTTCGACGATGATCATGGCAGCGCTGGAAAGTCCGCTCGGCGTATTGAACGCCTATGAAATTGCCAGTGCATCGAAGCGGATGATGGGCATCGCCCTCAGTGCTGGCGACTTCAGACGGACCATGCATGCACAAACCACAGCGACCGGTGAAGAACTCTTTACCGCTCGGGGAATGATTGCCATGGCTGCCCGTGCTGCCGGCATCATGTGTTTTGATACCGTCTACACCGACTTGGACAACATTGAAGGCCTGCGTCGGGAGACTGAGCTTATTAAAAACTTAGGCTATGACGGCAAGAGTGTGGTCAATCCGCGGCAAATCGAAATTATTCACGACGTCTTCACACCAAGTGAGAAGGACATTCGTGAAGCGGAGCACATTGTTCTGGCTGTGGAAGAAAGTAAGAAGAAGGGCATTGGCGTTATGGTTGTAGACGGCAAGATGGTGGATATCGCTCACGTAGAAGGCGCGCGCCGCAACTTGAAGCTCGCTAAAGTCGCAGGGAAATATAAGGGGGATCTCGCATGAAAAACAGTTTGAATAGAGAGATACCGGACGAACTGCTCAAGGACGGCATCGAAGTATTCCAAGGCGCCTATGCGCGTGAGAACTATGAGTACAAAAAAGATGCGCCGACAGTGAAAGCGAATGTGGCTAGTGGCGATTCTAAACTGGTGGATTCCATTAAGGCTGCCATTGAACAAGCCGGCTTAAAAGACGGGATGACCATTTCCTTCCACCACCATCTTCGAAACGGCGATTATGTGTGTGCCAAAGTTATGGATGTTATCCATGAGATGGGCATCAAAGACCTGTTTGTATGTGCATCCTCCCTGGGCAAAGCCCACGCCAATATGGTGCCTATGATTGAAGATGGTACTGTGACCGGCATTTCCACTTCCGGCGTACGGGATGAAATCGGCGAGGCGCTCTCCATGGGCAAGCTGAAACATCCGGCGTGGATTCGTACTCACGGCGGACGGGTGCGTGCCATTGAAACAGGACAGGTTCACATTGACGTGGCCTTTATCGCAGCCTCCAGCTCCGACGTGCTGGGCAACGCCTCCGGAAAGAACGGTCGTCACGACTGCGGTGTCCTCTCATATGCCGATGTCGATGCCAAGTATGCCGACAAAGTGGTCGTCATCACCGACACCATCAATCCGGTACCGAACTTCCCGGCACCGATTCAGGCTGTGGATGTGGACTATGTGGTCAAAATTGATCAAATCGGTGACCCTGCTAAAATTGCCAGCGGTGCCCTTCGTCTGACCAAAGACGTGCGGGAGCTGAAGATGGCTGAGAACTGTGCCAAAGTCGTGGCGAACACCCCATGGTTTAAAGAAGGTTTCAGTTTTCAAACCGGCGCAGGCGGTGCATCCCTTGCTGTGACCCAATTCTTGAAGCCATATATGGATGAACGGGACATTCGTATGGGATGGGGCATGGGCGGTATCACCGAGCCGATGGTGCAAATGTTTAGAGAAGGCTACATCGACAAGCTGATCAACGACCAGGCTTTCGACATTCCATCGGTTGAAAGTGTCTACAACGACAGCAATCACTTTGAAATCTCCTGCTCACAATACGCCAACCCAATGAACAAAGGTGCTTTTGTCAACTATTTGGACTACGTCATCTTAGGGGCGTTGGAAGTGGATACGGACTTTAACGTGAACGTGGTGCAAGGCTCTGACGGGATGATTCAAGGTGCGCCGGGCGGACACCCTGACACTGCAGCAGGCGCAAAGTGTACCATCATTGTTGCACCGTTGATTCGTTCGCGCTTAAGCACCGTCCGTCGTCAAGTGACATCCGTCACCACGCCGGGTGAAACGGTGGATGTGGTGGTCACTGACTATGGTGTTGCCGTCAATCCTGCCCGCAAGGATATCCTTGAAGCTTTGGAGCAAACGGACTTGCCGCTTATCTCCATCGAAGAACTTGCAGATATTGCTGAATCCATCACCGGTACGCCGGCGCCGTTGGAATTTGAAGACAAAGTTGTCGCCCTCATCGAGTACCGCGACGGTACCATTATCGATGTCATCAAAAAACCTATTTTAAAATAATTTTACGAGGTGAATTATGAATTTATCCATTCTTAGCGTTATTATGCTTGTGGTTTTTATGTTCCTGGTTATGACCAAACGTGTAACACCACTCACTGCGCTCATTCTTATTCCGACTGTCTTCGGTATCATTGCGGCAGTATTGGGTCTGTTCCCTGTAGAAGACATTCCTAACCCGACATTATTAGAACGTCTCTATGCTATTGGGGAGTTCGCTAAATCTGGCGTCAGTGAAACAGCCGGCACCGGCGTGTTGCTTCTCTTTGCCATTCTTTACTTCGCCACGATGCTGGCTACCGGGGTGTTTGACCCTATCACCAAAGCCCTCATTCGTTTTGCAGGCGGCGATCCGCTGAAGATTCTTTTCGTTACCGCATTTGTATCCATGTGTGTCTCCTTAAACGGTGACGGTACGACCACCACACTGATTGTATGTACGGCATTTTTACCTATTTATAAAAAATTGGGTCTTAAGATTATGAACTTGGGCGTACTGCTCATCCTCATGAACACTATCATGAACCTGCTTCCATGGGGCGGTCCGACAGCACGCGCGATCTCTGTGTTGGCCCTTAACGACAAAGAAGTTATCCAAGCTATTATTCCGGGTATGGTTGTATCAGCCATTTACGTCCTTGGCGTATCCTTGTATCTGGGCATGAAAGAACGTAAACGCGTGGGTATTATCAGCCTTAGTGCAGCAGACCTTGAGGCACTTGAAGAACGGTCTGAAGAAGAGGAAGCTAAGAAACGTCCGCAATACTTCTGGTTCAACCTCATTATGACGATCGCTATTATCGTGGGTCTTATCGTTTCCGATTTCCCATCGCTGTTCCTCTTCGCTGTAGGTACTATCGTTGCACTTGTTGTGAACTATCACTCGCTTAAGGAACAAAAAGCTCGTATTGCTGAAAATGCTGCCGATGCTGTATCCGTTGTCATTCTTGTTTTCGGCGCTGGTATCTTTATGGGTATCTTTAACGGCACCGGAATGGCTGAAGCGCTGGCAACTCTGGTTGTTACCGCTATTCCTGCTTCACTTGGTAACGCTTGGGGTCTTATCGTGGCCATCGTTTCCGCACCGGGAACCTACTTCCTCTCCAACGACGCTTTCTATTATGGTGTGTTGCCGGTTGTTGCGGAAGCCGGTGTAGGGTATGGATTTACCAACTTACAGCTCGGGATTGCTTCCCTCCTGGGACAAGCTTTCCACCTTTTGAGCCCACTCGTTGCGTTCATCTATCTTCTTCTTGAACTTACAGGATTGGAAATGGTTGAATGGCAAAAAGAAACGGCTAAATGGGCTGTCGGTATCTTCATCATCTTTATTGTCATGGCACAGCTTACCGGCATTGTCCTGATCAAATAATTGAATTTATAGTTTAAAACAAGCTCCCACCTTGCGTCTGCTAACGATTTATCGTACAATAGACCAAGGGAAGGGGGCTTTTTTATGTCGGAATCCTTAGTCAGTCGCGTGTATCACGAACTCAGAGATAGGGTCATCAGCGGCGATTGGATGGTCGATGAACGGATTAATGAAAAACTGTTGGCGGAGACAATGCACGTGTCCCGTACACCGATTCGCAAGGCGCTTCAGGCTATTTACGATGAAGGTCTGTTGGACTATACACCGAACTTCGGCTACCATGTGCGGGTGATTTCCGTCAAAGACGTGGATGAGATCTACAGCATTCGTACTGCTTTGGAAATACTGGCCTTTAAAGAAGCGTCGAAGCACTTGAACGAGGCGCGGATTCAAACCGTTCGGGAGATCATTGCTCAATCCAAGGATGCAGTGGCACGAGGGGATGCGAAGACTACGATTGAACAGTCCGGCCTCTTTAACCGAACGATCTATGACATAGCTGATATGCCTCGGCTTAAGGTGATCCAAGTTCAATTGCAAAACTATCTGTCCCGTTTTCGATCCATCAGTTTCAGCGGCGAAGCAAACGACAGGACGAAGTTGGCCGTGACACAGCACGAAGGTATTTTTGATGCGATGGTGGACGGCGACATGAGTCTCTTGGCGGAGCGGATTCACAAGCACTTGGAGCAGTCGCAAAACTATATTCGTGAAGTGGTGGAACGGGAAAATGAAACCCGTGAACGAAATACAACCTTGAAATTTTGATGACCTCACACGCTGTGAGGTTTTTTTATAGCTCTCAAAGGCGTGGACAGGTCTTGATAAAGCAGGGTAAAACCTGTATATTACTTTACGAGGAGGGATCATGAAATACATAAAAATTTGGATTATGACACTTATCTTATTCTCGGCCCACAACGTTTATGCCGGGAATTTCCATTCTAAGGCCTTAAACGAGTACACTATGGAAGTTCAAAATCTCCAAGACGGCTATACCGTCCAGCTTCCAGGCGGGAGCACCATCACCCATGAAGGGGAGATGAACGCCTTGGAGGCCGACTTCTTTGATGTCCATTTGAAAATTTATGTGGACACATTGGATAAAGGGTTTTCTTATCAAGACTATGAAGTGTATTCTGTAGCCGGGATAAAAAAAGGCAAGGAACACTACGTGAGCTTTGATGGCAACGTGGCTACAAAAAACGGCACTATGCACAAGATCCTGTTCAATCGGCCGAATCTCTCTAAAGTGGCCGAGGATAAACCTTACTATATGGTGTTGATGAAAAATCTGGGAGGCAAAGTCCTCACTGTGATGGCAAAAAGCAGTACGCCGATCAATGAAGCGCTGTTGGTGCCCATCGCCGAGTCCGTGCGCTTTAATATAACAGCTGTGCCAAAAGCACCGGACAAAGTGCCTCAAAACTATTTCAATACGACACGAACTCTGTCCGATGTGACCTATAATGTCTACAATGATGACTTTTTAAAAGAGAAGCCTACGGAGTGGGGGGTATTTATTGTAGACTTTTGGAGGAATGTAAAACTAGGCACCATTGAAAATGCCCTTCACCACACGTTTAAATATATGCTGGTGTATCAGGATTTCAACTATCCGAATTCCAATGTGCAAGACGCACTTCATGCGGCCAAACTACAAAATCGGGTGGTGGAACTCACTTTTCAAACACAAATTAAAGACAATCTCAATGAGACCTACCGCGTCTTAAACGGCGACTATGATACGTACCTGCGTGAGATGGCGCAAATGGTAGCCAAGGCTCAGACGCCGGTGCTCTTTCGTATCGGCAATGAAATGAATGGCGATTGGTGTGCGTACAGCGCCTACAACACCGGACTTGACAGCGACATTTACAAAGCCTTCTATAATTATCTCTATACTATTTTCAGTGAGGAAGGGGCTTTGCCGTATACGCTCTTTGTGTTCAATCCCAACGGACGGAATTTCCCGAACTTTAAGTACAACTATGGCAGTGAATACCGTCCTGACAGTACCAAGTACGATATTGTGGGGATGACACTTTATAACACAGGCACCTACTATGAGGATGAAAAGTGGGAGAGTTTTGAAACCCTTTATGGTCCGCTGTACAATCAAATGGTGAACAGTTACGACAAGCCGCTGATGATTACAGAATTCTCTTCGTCCACTGTAGGCGGGGATAAAGTACTGTGGGCGGAGGATATGTTTAAAGCTCTGGCAAAGTACCCCAAGATAAAGGTGGCCATCTGGTGGGACGGTGTCGACAAGGATGCCAACGGCAATGAAGCGCGGATTTACAACATTGATCGTCCGTATGAGCTGGTCTATCTGTTCGATAAGTACTTGCCGAACAATCGATAAAAGACAAAGTTGAGAGCTGAGGTTCTCAACTTTTTTAGCGCCTGTGCATCCCGTCACAAGGTTGCGGTACGTGCTGTCACGGGGTGATACTGTCAGTCGGGACAAGGTCCGTAGCTTAGCGTAGTACTGAAGGGGCATGACTTCTCGCTTTGTTTTCGGCGGATTTCAAATTCGGTGTTAGGCTCCGTAACACGGCGTACTATCTTTCGGTTGTCTATATTTGCTATAATTTAAGTAGGTAAATTGGTATTGTCGCCATGCGCAGAAACATCTTCTTGTCATGGTACGATGGAATGAGGAGGCACTGTGGAACTTAAAGATTATCGCGATGCTATCGATGAGATTGACAAAGAGATGACCGCTCTTTTTGAACGGCGGATGAATGTGGTGAAAGCCGTCGGTGATTACAAAAGAGAACATGATATAAAAATTTTAGATAAAAGTCGGGAAGAGAAGGTACTTGATACGGTTTGTGGGTATCTACACAATACCGATTATACTGATGCGCTTCGCAAGTTTTATCAGTATCTTATGGATATCAGCAAGATGATTCAGGAATAAACTGTCGTCACGGCTGCACGTACGGTATTGTGTAGTATGTAGTATCATGCAGGATTAAATAGAAAGTTTGGGAAGTATGAAACGATTTTTTCAACTGTCTTTGGCCCTTATCCTTTTGGCCATTGTCGGGGTCTATGTGTTGGGCGCGCTATTCTTTAACGACATCTATATGCCTCGCACCTATATTAACGGCAAAGATTTCAGTCTTACGGCAAAATCTGAACTTGAGGAAAATTACAATGCCATTTACGATAATTATACGCTCACTCTCAAGGAGCGGGATGGGGAAGAGGTGATCCCGACAGCGGCGTTTGATTATACTGACCGTTTAAAAGAGGGTGCTGAGGTGGCTCAAAACCCAATGTACTGGCCGCTATATCTTTTGGTAGATAAACAGTATAAAGCACCGAGTGTCAGTACGATGGATCGTGCCGAGTTTCAGACGGTACTCTCCGGCTTGACGCTTTTAAGCACCCCGAGAGTTGCGCCGCAAGATGCGAAGGTTATCTATGACGGCACCGCCTTTACCATTCAGGAAGAGGTTTTGGGCAACACTATTGACACGGCGAAGTTCACCGCTGCGGTGGAAAAAGCGATTCAAAATCGTGATGACGTGTTGGATTTAGATGCGGCTGAGATTTACATCGCACCGCAAAAGACCAAAGATGACCCTCAGCTTCTTGCACTTCGGGATGGGAAGAACAGCGTGCTCGGCTTTTCTATCACGTATGATTTCGCCGATAGACAGGAAGTGTTGCAGGCGGATCGCTTGGCGAATCTCTATGGGATCGATGATAAGGGCAACTTTACTGTTGACAAGAGCTTAGTTGAAAATTATGTGGCCACCACATTAAAGGCCTACGACACGTTTAAAGGAACACGAGACTTCAGCACGACAGGTCTTGGTGTGGCGAGAGTTCCCGGAGGTATCTACGGATGGCTCACCGATATTGGAAAAACCACGGATGCCTTAGTGCAGGCATTGAATGACGGCAAGACGGTCACCATGAAGCCGGTGTATAAGCTGGAAGGTCACAGTCGTGCTCAAAATGATGTCGGCAACAGCTATATTGAAATTGACTTGGGGCGTCAACATATGTGGCTCTATCGGGAAGGACAACTGGTGTTGGACACACCTGTTGTCACCGGCAATCCGAATGAGGGGAACAGTACGCCTACCGGTACCCAAAAAATCTGGTCCAGAGAGACGGATCGCATCTTAAAAGGTAAGACGTGGGAGTCTCACGTAAACTACTGGCTTCCATTTGACTGGACAGGCTGTGGGGTGCATGATTCCGAATGGCGAGACCAATATGGCAATACTATTTACCGCACGAACGGTTCTCACGGCTGTGTCAACACACCGCCGGCAGTCATGGCTCAGCTCTATGACAACACCTTTTACAATATGCCTGTTGTGATCTATGATTCCACCACACAAATGATTTGAGGCCCTGTATGAGTTCTTCCACCCTAAAACTTATTGGCATACTATCCATGATGATAGACCATAGCGCTGTCACGCTCTTCAGACTGGGATTTTTAAATGCCTGGTTCGGCGCTGACAGTTTCAAAGCGTATGAAGTGATGCGCATGATGGGGCGCTGGGCATTCCCCATCTTTCTCTTTTTATTGGTGGAGGGATTTTACCATACTCGGAGTGTCCCGAGGTTTGCTTCGCGTCTGGTTATCTTTGCCGTCATTTCCGAAGTCTTTTTTGACTATGCCCTCTTCGGCGCCCTGAGTCCCCTCAGTAATGTCTATTTTGAGTTGGCTCTTGCTGTGGGAATGTTTGCGGCCTTTAAGTGGCTCGGTGCCGCAGTCCCACACAAGGTAGTGCGGGGCCTGCTTATGGCGGCAGTCGCGGTTGCCATTGGTCTTGGTGCGGAGTTTATCCATGCGGATTACGGCATTAACGGTATCGTAGCCGCAGCAATTTTTTATGTTCTGCGCTGTCATCGCAAAGCTCAAGCCGTGGCGGTCATTCCTGCATTCTATTTTGAAGGGATGCCCTTTACTTTTCTAGTAGCACCGCTTCTCTATGCCTACAATGGGAAGCGAGGCCTACCTTTAAAGTACGTATTTTACGCATTTTATCCTGTTCATTTGGCGCTGCTCAGTCTTTTAGAGTTTATCTATTAAAAGCTTGTATGAAAGGTTGCAGTTTGTGTATTAGGATGGTATAATATAGGCAAGTTAATAAAAGTCTTCAGGGCAGGGTGAAAGTCCCTACCGGCGGTAAAGTCCGCGAGTCTCGTTGAGATTGAACTTGTGCAATTCAAGTACCGACAGTATAGTCTGGATGGAAGAAGATTGCGTATGCAGTTTTAAGCCCCGAAGTTGTCGGGCTTTTTTTGAGCCCAAATTTACGGGAGGACCTATGAACAAAGTATCAAGAACTCGAGTTAATGTACGTGTTATCAGTCGTATTGGCATGTTAAGTGCCATTGCCGTAGTGCTTATGATGTTTCAGGTGCCGGTGACCTTTGTGGTACCGTCCTTTATTAAGCTGGACGTCTCCGAACTGCCTGCGCTTATCGGCGCATTTACCATGGGTCCGGTGGCGGCGATTATCATCAGCGCTTTAAAAAATATCCTGAATATTCTCCTTCAAGGCACATCCACGGGCTTTGTCGGTGAACTATCCAACTTTTTGTTGGCCTCTATATTCACTGCTACGGCCGGTTTCATTTATCAAAGAAAGCACACCTTTGTAGGTGCTATGATGGGGATGTTGGTAGGTGCTGTAGTGATGACTTTCGGGGCGGTGATTTCCAATTTCTATTTTATCTTCCCGCTCTATTCGAACTTTATGCCGATGGAAGCCATCGTCAATGCAAGTCATGCTGTGAACAGCAATGTCCATGACTTGTGGGACATTATGATCTATTGTATCGTGCCGTTCAATCTGTTAAAAGCCTTTTTAACATCACTGGTGACGTTGTTGATCTATAAGAAAATCAGTCCGCTTTTTAGAGCGTAAATAGAGAGCCGATGTCGGCTCTTTTTTTATGGCTGTCAGTACGATGTGCTTTGTTGCAGTACACAGCAGACAAAAGGGGAGGAAAAACTTTTCCTCCTTTTATTTTCGTGTGGCTATGGTACAATGAAGGCGGAAACATCCAGGTGATTGTTGATTTTTTAACAAAGCATGGTATAATTAGAATCAAGTGTGTTATTTTATTAACAACTAAATTAAGGGGGATTTACATGGATTTTACTATGGATAAAGAGCACTTACTCATTCAAGAAATGTACCGCTCTTTCGCTCAAAATGAAATTGAACCGGTTGCTGCTGATGTGGATGCAACGGAAGAATTTCCAAAGGAAAACCTTAAGAAATTAGCACGTTACGGTTTCTTCGGTATTCCTTTTCCAAAGGAATACGGCGGACAAGGCGGTGACTACTTAGCGTATGCCATGGCTGTCGAAGAGCTTTCTAAGGTCTGCGCGACCACAGGGGTTGTTGTGTCTGCACACACCTCACTCTGCTGTGCACCTATTTTTGAAAACGGTACTGAAGAACAAAAACAAAAATACTTACCTGATCTGTTAAGCGGAAAGAAGATCGGTGCATTCGGTTTGACCGAGCCAAACGCCGGTACTGATGCATCCGGACAACAAACTACAGCTGTTCTCGATGGGGACGAATGGGTTATCAACGGCTCCAAAATTTTCATTACCAATGCAGGTTTTGCAGATACTTTCGTTATCTTTGCGATGACGGACAAGACTAAAGGTAATCACGGTATTTCCGCATTTATTATTGAACGCGGCATGAAGGGATTCAGCGTATCTGAACCTGAAATCAAAATGGGTATTCGTGGTTCATCCACTTGCGAGTTGGTATTTGAAAACTTGCGCATCCCTAAAGAAAATCTTCTTGGAAAAGAAGGCAAAGGCTTCAAGATTGCCATGAAGACTTTGGACGGCGGACGTATCGGTATTGCATCTCAAGCCCTGGGAATCGCTGAAGGCGCTATTGATGTGACTTTAGACTATGTCAAAGAAAGAAAACAATTTGGCCGTCGCATTTCCCAATTCCAAAATACCCAATTTGAACTTGCTGATATGAAGACAACTGCTGATGCGGCACAACTTCTCGTATACCGTGCAGCTTCTACCAAGGGTGCCGGTCTTCCTTACGGACATATGGCTGCAATGTGCAAGCTCTTTGCTTCTGAAGCGGCTTCTGATATCACACGTCGCTGTTTACAACTCTTCGGTGGTTATGGCTATACTCGTGACTATCCAATTGAACGTATGATGAGAGATGCGAAGATCACTGAAATCTATGAAGGGACTTCCGAAGTTATGCGCATGGTTGTTTCTTCCTGGATGGGTGTCAAATAAGGAGGAAAAAGATGAAAATTGTTGTTTGTATGAAACAAGTTCCGGACACCAATGAAGTTAAACTTGATCCGGTAACCAATACTCTGATCCGTGAGGGCGTGCCTTCCATTATTAATCCTGATGATAAAGCAGGTCTTGAAGTTGCCCTTCAAATTAAAGATAAAGATCCTGAAAATGTACATGTCACCGCACTGTCCATGGGACCTGGTCAAGCAGATGTGGCACTCAGAGAAGCCCTTGCAATGGGCGCAGATGAAGCTATCCTGGTTTCTGACCGTGTTTTCGGCGGCGCTGACACCTGGGCAACTTCTTGTACCATTGCAGGTGCATTAGAAGCACTGGAATATGACCTTATTATTGCAGGACGTCAAGCTATCGACGGCGATACGGCGCAAGTTGGTCCGCAAATTGCAGAACACCTTCACATTCCACAAGTTTCTTATGCTGAAGAAGTGGAAGTTAACGGCGATACCGTCACTGTACACCGTCAATTTGAAGACAGATACCACGTTATTGATGTGAAGATGCCTTGTCTGATTACCACCCTTTCTGAAGTGGCTGATGCACGTTATATGACTATTGGCAAAATTTATGAGGCTTACCAAAAAGAAGTTAAGGTTTGGGGTTATGAAGACATTAAAGAACATCTCGATCCATCCAACCTTGGCCTTAAAGGTTCTCCAACTAAAGTTAAAAAATCCTTCCCTAAACAAGGCAAGGGTCAAGGTGAGCTTGTCAAAGATCTAAGTGCCGATGAAGCAGCTCAAGCTATTGTGGCTAAGCTTCAAGAAAAGTACATTATCTAAAGGAGAGGGATTATGTCAAAAAATGTATTTGTATTTATTGAACAACGTGACAATAAAATCCAAAAAGTAGGTATTGAACTTCTTGGAATTGCACGTCAACTTGCTGATAAACTGGGACAAGACGTGGTAGGGATGCTCGTTGGTGAAAATGTTAAAGGCGAAACCGGCGTGCTCTTTAAACACGGCGCTGACAAAGTCATCGTCGTTGAAGACCCTATGCTTAAAGAATATGTGACCGAACCTTATGCGAAGGCCATTTATGAAGTAATTAAAGCTAATGATCCTGAAATTGTCCTTTACGGTGCAACATCCATCGGTCGTGACTTGGCACCAAGATTGGCAGCACGTATTCATACCGGTCTTACTGCCGACTGTACCAAGTTGGAAATTGATGAAGAGACCAATAATCTGCTCATGACTCGTCCTGCTTTCGGCGGTAACCTTATGGCTACTATCGTTTGTGAAGATTTCCGTCCTCAAATGGCAACGGTTCGTCCCGGCGTTATGCAATCAGTCAATGTCGATAAAACGGACGGCGAAGTTATTGAACAACAAGTGGCATTTACCGATGCTGACATGAATGTTACCATTCGTGAAATTGCAAAACATGACAATAAGAAGAAAGATATTACTGAGGCTAAGATTTTGGTTTCCGGCGGTCGCGGACTGGGTGGTCCTGAAGGCTTTGACGAACTTCAAAAACTGGCTGACGTCCTTGGCGCCGAAGTATCCTCTTCAAGAGCTGCTGTTGACTCCGGATGGATTGAAAAAGATCGTCAAGTCGGTCAAACCGGTAAAACTGTTCGTCCTGAACTGTACTTTGCCTTCGGTATTTCCGGCGCAATCCAACACCTTGCAGGGATGGAAGATTCCGATCTTATCATCGCTGTAAACAAAGTGGAAGATGCACCAATTTATGATGTGGCTGACCTTGGTGTTGTCGGCGACTTGAATGCAGTTGTACCAAAACTGACTGAACTGATTAAGAAGGAAAAAGCATTAAAAGAAGAATTGAGCTGAGTTGGGCAGAACCGCTTGAAGGTTTGAGCACTGCGCAGTCTAACTAAAAGAAAAAGAGGGGCAACCCTCTTTTTTTGTTGTTATTTAAAAAGTTTCTCCGCACTGAACGATGCGGCCAAAGTATATCAGTATAACGATACATAATTCATTTAAACTATGACGGAATATTGTTATTAAGAATCGGAAAGTGTTGAAAACTCAATTGACTTTGGTACTTAAAAGGAATAAAATACCTTCTAATCATTCTTAATGACTTGAAAAAGGAGGTAAATTCAATGGATGGTTTATTGGCAATCTTATTTATTTTTGTAGTGTATACCATTGGCGATATTGTCGCTTCGGCAACCAAGAGTATTGTGCCTTCTATGTTTGTATGTTCGGCATTATTCTTGGTAGGGTTTTGGACCGGGGTGCCTGGCACGCTGTTCCAGGATTCACAAATGTATACTCTGGGCAGCATCCTCATTACATGTATTCTGGTCCACATGGGTTCCATGCTGAACCTCAATCAGTTAAAGCAACAATGGCGCACGGTACTCATTGCCGTCGGTGCTATTGCAGGGATCGTGGCACTGCTTCTTACTGTCGGTCGTGCCGTCGTTGGGTTTGAAGCGGCAGTCGTTGCTGCACCGCCAATTTCCGGTGGCGTTATCGCAGGTCTCCAAATGAGTGAAGCAGCTAAGGCTATCGGCCGTACTGATTTGCAGCTTATGGCTACGTTACTTGTAGTGCTTCAAGGATTTATCGGATTTCCATTGGCTTCCTTCTGTCTGCGAAAAGAGGCGAAATCCATTCTTGCCCTGAAGGCTCAAGGTCATGTATTTGAAGTGCTGGAAGATGCGAAGCAGACCGAGGCTCGGTCCATCTTTACACTTCCGCAAAAGTATACATCCGCCAATTATTTTATGGCAAAGACGCTGATTATTGCCTATATTGCAACGCTCATTAGCGGTGCTCTTGCAGGGATAGATACCGGTTTATTTTTTGTCAATGCCATTGTGCGTGTCGATAAAAATGTCCTGGCTTTGATTCTTGGGATTGTATTTGCTGAAGTCGGTGTTATTGAACGTCGTCCGTTGGAAAAAGCCAACGCCTTTGGGTTTGTTATGGCTGCCTTGATGACGGTTATATATGGCGGTCTCGCAGGCACCACGCCGACAGACGTGGTAGCCATAGTCGGCACGATTGTTATCACTCTGATCATTGGGACTGTGGGTATCGGCATTGTATCGATCCTTGTGGGCAAAGTTGTTGGTGTAGGGCCATGGATGGCATTCGGCATCGGTGCTTCAGCACTCTTCGGTTTTCCGGGTACATTTATCGTCTCCAATGAAGTTGCTTCAGCGGTAGCTCAAAACCCTGAGGAAGAAGCATTGATTCTGTCTCAAATTTTACCTAAAATGTTGGTATCAGGTTTTGTCACAGTATCTATCGGGTCGGTTATCATAGCCGGTTTCTTGGCGCCGTTGGTACTGGGATAATAGTGAGATTTATTGCGCCATAAAGGTACGCGGACACAACTGTAACGAAAGAGAGGGAAAATTATGGATTTACACAAAGCATTAGCAGATGTAGAAGACTATATCATTGCGCATCGTCGGTATCTGCATCAACATCCGGAAACTTCGTTTAAAGAAGTGGAAACGACAAAGTACATTGCTGCCGAGTTGGATAAGCTGGGTGTTGCTTATGACATTCCTACGGAAGAGCCGAAGACAGGTGTCATTGCCTATATTGATGGTACCAAGGAGGGCCCGAAGAAGGCCGTTGCCCTTCGAGCGGACATTGATGCATTGAACGTCACTGAAGCGACAGATTTGGACTTTAAGTCTCAAAATGTAGGCGCTATGCATGCTTGTGGGCACGATGCTCACGCAGCTATGCTTCTTGGGGCGGCGAAAGTTCTCTCTGAACACAAAGAGGCGTTCCCCGGCAGAGTGTATCTCATCTTCCAACCTGCGGAAGAAGTGGGTACCGGCGCCGAATACATGATGCGACAAGGAACTTGGTTTGATGAAATCGAGTCCATCTACGGCTCTCATGTATGGAACAATCTGGAAGTCGGAAAAATCAATGTGGAGGCGGGACCTCGGATGGCTGCTGCCGACTGGTTTACCATCAAAATCCACGGTAAGTCCGGACACGGGTCTCAGCCGCATGAAACTATTGATGCTGTGCTTGTCGGCGCTGAAGTGGTGAATGCATTGCAACAACTCACTGCGCGCAATTACAACGCTTTTGATCCGTGCACTGTGGTTGTGGGACGTTTTGAATCAGGGAACCGCTTTAACATCATTGCCGGCGAGGCGGAGCTCGAAGGGACAAACCGCTATTTCAGCAGAGAAATCAGTGATCGTATTGAAGGTGACTTCCACCGAGTGGTAAAAGGCATCTGTGATGCCTACGGTGCGACGTATGATATGGACTACAACCATATCATCATCCCGACAATTAACTGGGAGCATGAAACTGACATAGCTCGTGGTGCATTGACCAAAGTGGCAGGCGACGAAGCTTTTAAAAGTCAGGAAAAAGTGACCGGCGGTGAAGATTTTTCTTATTATCTGGAAAAGAAACCGGGCGTCTTTGCCTTTGTCGGCACGTACAACCCTGAAAAAGGTTGTGACGCACCGCACCATAATGAACACTTTAATGTTGACGAATCCGCACTGAAAAACGGTGCCGGCATGTATGTACAATACGCTATCGACGCGTTGAATCAATAATAATTCAGCATCCTCTTAGTCTGACTAAGAGGATGTTTTAAAAGGAGGAGACATGGATATTACCAATGCCTTAAATAATGTGGAAGATTATGTCATAGCTATGCGGCGGCATTTCCATATGCACCCTGAACGCTCTTTTGAAGAATTTGAAACCACCAAGCGTATCACTGAAGAATTGGACAGCATGGGCGTGAGCTATGAGCTGCCTGAGGAAGCACCTCGAACCGGTGTCATTGCATATATTGACGGGACGAAGGAAGGCGCTTACAAGGCCATTGCACTTCGTGCGGATATTGACGCCTTGAGTGTAACCGAGGCCAACAATGTGGAGTATAAGTCCCAAAATGCGGGGACCATGCACGCCTGTGGCCACGACGGCCATGCAGCTATGCTGCTTGGAGCAGCCAAAGTCCTCGCTCAGATGACCGATCAATTTTGCGGACGGGTTTATCTCATTTTCCAACCGGCAGAAGAAGTAGGTCTTGGAGCTAAATATATGATGCGACAAGGCACCTGGTTTGATGAGATTGATTCCATCTACGGTTCGCATCTGTGGAACAGCTTGGAGGCGGGCAAGATTAACGTGGAAGCCGGTCCTCGTATGGCGTCGGCAGAGACATTGGAAGTTGCGATTCACGGTAAGTCCGGGCATAGCTCCGAACCTCACACCTGTGTCAATGCTGTTTTGGTAGCAGCCCAAGCTATTGTGGCGCTTCAGCAAATGGCGTCGGTGACCTATAATGCGTTTGATCCTGTGGTCATCGTACCGACCATGATGGAAGGAGGCACTAAAATTAACATTCTTCCGGGGGAAGCTAAATTTTCCGGTACTGCACGGTATTTCAGCAAAGCTATCTCCGAACGCATTGAAGACGATGTACATCGTGTGCTAAAAGGCGTCTGTGATATCAGTGGTGCGACCTATGACTTAACCTATACCCGTTTGCTGATTCCTACTATTAACGATCCTGGCGCGGTTGCTACAGCGCATGCGGCCCTTACACATTATATCGGGGAGGAGGTCTTTGAACCCATGGCGCAAGTCAACGGTGGCGAGGACTTTTCTTTCTATCTGGACAAGAAACCGGGGGTTTTTGCCTTTGTGGGGACGCGTAATGTAGAAAAAGGCTGTGCTGCGGCACATCACAATGAGCGCTTCGACATTGACGAGTCGGCACTCAAACACGGCGTAGGCATGTATGTCGGTTACACGCTGGAAGCGCTTCAGTAGTCATATGGATGATAGTTTTAAATAATATAGAGATGCTGCGGCATCTCTTTTTTCTATATCACGCTTTAAGGCAGCGGGGTTTGATTGAAAAAAAGTATAGCTTTATGTAAGATAAACTTAACAAAAGATTTCAGTGAGCCATTTTAAAACCGAATTTTTATTTTGTCTGTATGTTTAAAACAAGTGGCAAAAAGTTGGAAAAAGGCGGAGAAAATGGTAAAATCCCCTTTACAAGAGGAGAATACTTTTGTATAATAGATAAGCATTTTAAATAGAACAGTTGCGATGACTTCATAAGTTGCTTGAAATCTTGCGAGAAAAAGGGGTTTCAAGGTAATTATGAACGAGAAGTCGAAGCTGGACTTCGGCGCGGGTTATTTTTCTTTTTTTACGCCCGGTGATGATACACCGGGGTATGTGTATCAATAACCCTAATTCGCAAAAAGGATTAGGAGGAATAAAATGGCAAGCAAACAAAAAATCAGAATCAGACTTAAAGCTTATGACCACGAGCTTCTTGACAGCTCTGCGGCACGTATTGTAGAAGCGGCAAAGGCAACCGGTGCGATTGTATCCGGTCCGATCCCGCTGCCTACAGAAAAAGAAATCATCACTATTATCCGTGCGGTACACAAATACAAAGACTCCAGAGAGCAATTTGAACAAAGAACGCACAAACGTCTAATTGACATCATCGGCCCTAACCAAAAGACAGTGGATGCACTTATGAAGCTGAACTTACCCGCTGGTGTTGAAATAGAAATCAAGCTTTAATTTTTTCTTTATATGATTGCTGTTGCAATCCGCTATAACTTAGGAGGTAAACATTGAAATTATTACTTGGTAAAAAAATCGGTATGACGCAAATCTTCGATGAAAGCGGTGCTGTCACTCCGGTTTCTGTCATTCAAGTGGAACCTAATGTCGTGGTTCAAAAGAAAACCGAAGAAACCGACGGATACAATGCGCTGCAATTAGGTGCCGGTGAAGTGAAAGAACGTCGTGTCAACAAACCGCTTAAAGGTCATTTTGATAAAGCTGGTGTGGCTTACAAGAAACACCTTCGTGAAGTGCGCTTGGACGAAGCGAGTGATGTGGAACTGGGCACGGAATTCAAAGCTGATGTCTTCAGCGTTGGCGACTTTGTCGATGTCATCGGACAGTCCAAAGGTAAGGGCACCCAAGGGGTTGTGCGTCGCCACAATTTCCACAGAGGCCGCGAAACTCACGGTTCCAAAATGCACCGTCTAGCCGGTGGTATGGGAGCTGCTTCCTTTCCGGGAAAAGTATTCAAGAACCACAGAATGTCTGGGAAAATGGGTAATGAACGTGTTACCGTGCAAAACCTTGAAGTGGTTCGTGTCGATGCAGGCAAGGGGTTACTCCTTGTAAAGGGTGCGATTCCTGGAAATAAAAAGGGTCTTGTTATCGTCAAAGAGACTGTTAAGGCTCACAAGTAAGTGAAAGGAGGGGTTTAAATGCCAAAGGTTCAAGTTTTAAATATAAACGGATCCAATGTTTCTGAAGTTGAACTCAACCCAGAAATCTTTGATATAGAAAATGTAAATGAACATGCTGTCTATCTGGTAGTGAAGAATATTCTCGCTAACAAGAGACAAGGTACCAAGAGTGCCAAGACCCGTGCGGAAGTTCGTGGAGGTGGCAGAAAGCCATACCGTCAAAAGGGAACCGGTCGTGCGCGTCAAGGTAGCATTCGTTCACCGCAATTCAAGGGTGGCGGAGTTGTTTTTGCACCAAAGCCAAGAAGCTTTGCCTATACTACACCTAAGAAAGTTCGTCGTCTGGCACTGAAGAGTGTACTCACTTCCAAGGCTCGTGACAATGAAATCTTCGTTCTTGACGGTCTGAAATTCGAAGAAGCTAAGACCAAGAACATGGTTGCTATGCTAAATGCCATCAAATCCACTGAAAAGGCGTTGGTTGCTACGGACGGTCCTTGTGAGGATGTGAAACGTGCAGGCCACAACCTGAAGCATGTGAAGGTGGTCGATGTTAGAAACATCAATGTATACGACCTGCTGAAGTATGATTCTTTTGTCATCTCCACAGATGCCCTTAAAGTACTTGAGGAGGTATTTAACTAATGTACAGCTACGATATTATTAGAAAACCGCTCGTAACTGAAAAGAGCATGGATCTTATCGAAGATAATAAATATGCCTTTGTCGTAGACAAACGCGCTACTAAACTTGATATCAAAGCAGCTGTTGAAAAAGTTTTTGATGTCAAAGTGAAATCTGTACGTACCATGAATATGCGCGGTAAAATGAAACGCCAAGGCATGCATGTCGGTCGTCGTGCCAATTGGAAAAAAGCTATTGTAGAATTAACCGAAGATTCTAAGACCATTGAATTCTTCGAAGGTATGGAATAAGGAGGCAATCATGGCCATTAAAGGATATAAACCGACTTCTCCTGCACGCCGACAAATGACTGTCGCGACTTTCGAAGAAGTCACCAAAACCACTCCGGAAAAGAGCTTAACTGTAAGCCTTAAGTCCAGCGGCGGGCGTAATGCTCATGGACGTATCACCTCTCGTCACAGAGGCGGCGGAGTTAAGAGAAAATACAGAATCATCGATTTTAAGAGAAATAAAGACAACATTCCTGCACGTGTGGCAGCAATTGAATACGATCCGAATCGTACCGCTTACATTGCATTGTTAAACTATGCTGATGGCGAAAAACGCTACATCTTAGCTCCTGAAGGACTTAAGGTTGGCGATACCGTGGAATCCGGTTCTGAAGCGGATATCAAAGTCGGCAATGCCCTTGAACTTAAAGATATCCCTGTAGGTACTACCGTTCATAATGTTGAGCTAACACCTGGTAAAGGCGGCCAAATGGTTCGTTCCGCTGGTGCAGAAGCACAACTTATGGCAAAAGAAGGTCGTTTTGCTCAACTTCGTTTACCAAGTGGTGAATTCAGAAAAGTTTTCTTGAACTGCAAAGCCACTATCGGTACTGTAGGCAACTCCACTCACGAGCTTATCACTCTCGGTAAAGCCGGTAAGAGTCGTTATCTCGGTCGTCGTCCTCATGTACGTGGTTCAGCTATGAACCCTGTTGATCACCCACATGGTGGCGGTGAAGGTCGCGCACCAATCGGTCGTCCATCACCAATGACACCATGGGGCAAAAAAGCGCTTGGTCTTAAGACTCGCAAGAAGAATAAGAAGAGCGATATGTACATCGTAAGAAGACGGACAAAGTAAGGAGGGTGTAATGAGTAGATCACTTAAAAAAGGTCCTTTCGCAGATGAACATCTGCTGAAGAAGATTGATGAATTAAATGAAAAGAACCAAAAGAAAATGATTAAAACTTGGTCTCGTCGCAGCACCATCTTCCCTGAAATGGTAGAACACACTATTGCCGTTCACGATGGTAGAAAACACGTGCCAGTTTATATTACTGAAGACATGGTCGGCCACAAACTTGGCGAGTTCGTACCTACTCGTACGTACCGCGGACACCAAGGTAAGAGTGAAAAGACCTCAGGTCTTAGATAAGAAGAGGGGGATACAATGGAAGCAAGAGCAATTGCAAAATATGTGCGCATTTCTCCGCTGAAAGTAAATTACATCTGCCGAGAAATCCGTGGCAAACAAGTTGACGAAGCCCTTTCCTTATTAAAGTTTACGCCAAAACGGGGCGCTAAAGAGCTTTACAAAGTGCTTCATTCTGCTGTGGCGAATGCTGAAAACAACTTAAATATTGACAGAGATACACTGTACGTCAAAGACGCTTTCGCAAATGATGGTCCTACAATGAAGAGATTTCGCCCTAAGGCTAAGGGTATGGCTTATCCAATTCTCAAGAGATCTAGCCACATCGGCGTTGTAGTAGCAGAAAAGGAATAAGGAGGGCAAAATGGGCCAAAAAGTCAACCCACATGGACTTCGTGTCGGCATTATCAAAGATTGGGATTCAAAATGGTATGCAAACAAGAAGAACTTTGCAGGACTATTATTAGAAGATAATAAAATCCGCACCTATGTTAAAAAGAAATTATATACCGCTGGTATTTCTAAAATTGAAATTGAACGTGCAGCCAACAAGGTAAAGATTTCCATCTCTACAGCTAAACCTGGTATGGTTATCGGCCGTGGCGGCGTCGGTGTTGAAGAACTTCGTGCAGAGTTGGAAAAACTCACCGGTAAAAGTGTCGTTATCAACATTGAAGAAATCAAAAACCAAGATCTGGATGCTACCCTGGTTGCTGAAAATATTGCTGAATCATTGGAACGCCGCGTATCATTCCGCCGTGCAATGAAACAAGCTATTCAACGCTCTATGCGAAGCGGTGCACAAGGTATCAAGACTTCGGCATCCGGTCGTCTTGGCGGTGCTGATATGGCACGTACCGAAGGCTATTCTGAAGGTACCATTCCTCTTCAAACACTTCGAGCTGATATTGATTACGGTTTTGCTGAAGCGGACACCACATACGGTAAGATCGGTGTGAAGGTTTGGTTATACAAGGGCGAAGTTATTCCTGGTATGGAAAACAGAGAAGACAATCGTCGCCGTCGCCCAAGAAACCGCGACAACCAAAACAATCGCGACAATCGTGGACGTAACAACCGTGACAACAAAAACGCAAAGAACAGAGGCCAAAACGGTCGTGGTGATCGTAACCAAGGTTCTAAAGAGCGAACTAACTGAGCTTTTAAGAGGAGGAAAACACTATGTTAATGCCTAAAAGAGTGAAGTATCGTAGAGTTCACAGAGGAAGAATGAAAGGTAAGGCCCTTCGCGGCAACACACTTTCTTATGGAGAATATGGTCTTCAAGCACTGGAACCTGCATGGATTACTTCGAATCAAATTGAGTCGGCACGTCGTGCGATGACTCGTTATATCAAAAGAGGGGGGAATATTTGGATTAAAATTTTCCCTGATAAATCCGTTACTGAAAAACCTGCCGAAACTCGTATGGGTTCCGGTAAAGGTGCACCATCTTACTGGGTGGCTGTGGTAAAACCAGGCCGCATTATGTTTGAAATGAGCGGCGTAAGTGAAGAAGTGGCTCGAGAAGCAATGCGTCTTGCAAGCAACAAACTTCCGATCAAAACCCGTTTCGTCATGAAGCAAAAGGAGGGCGAATCGAATGAAGGTTAAAGAACTGCATAAAGAGTCCACTGAAAATCTACAAAAACGTGTGGGGGAACTCAAAAATGAGCTTTTCAACCTCAGATTTAGACTCGCGACCGGACAACTTGAAAATCCTGCACAAATCAAAATGGTAAAGAAGGACATTGCTCGTGTTAAAACCATTTTGAGACAGCGCGAATTAGAAGTGGAAAAGGAGGCGTAATCTCATGGAAAGAAATCAAAGAAAACAAATCACCGGAGTTGTCGTCTCCGACAAAATGGATAAAACCATTGTTGTAGCTGTGGAAACTTTCAAAGTACATCCAATCTACAAAAAGCGTTTTAAGAACACTACTAAATTCAAAGCTCATGATGAAAACAACGAATGCCATATCGGCGACAGAGTTAGAATTATGGAAACAAGACCACTGTCTAAAGATAAGAGATGGAGACTTGTGAATATTATTGAGAAAGCTCAATAAGTAAGGAGAGATCAATGATACAACAAGAAACAAGACTACGTGTTGCCGATAACTCCGGAGCTAAAGAACTGCTTGTCATCAAAGTACTTGGTGGTACTAACCGTCGTATTGCAAACATTGGCGATATCGTCGTATGTTCTGTAAAAAGTGCAACGCCCGGCGGTGTTGTTAAAAAAGGTTCTGTAGTTAAAGCGGTCATCGTACGTACAAATAAAGGAATCAGCCGTCAAGACGGTTCATATATTAAATTTGACGACAATGCAGCGGTAATCATCAAAGATGATAAGAGTCCTGTGGGCACTCGTATCTTTGGACCGGTTACTCGTGAACTACGTGGAGCAAACTTTATGAAGATTATTTCTCTTGCTCCGGAAGTACTTTAATGGGAGGTCGACATGCGCATTAAAAAAGGTGATACAGTAAAAGTCATTGCCGGCAAGGACAAGGGCAAAACCGGTAAAGTGCTCAAGACATTCCCTAAATTGGATAAAGTCATTGTAGAAAATGTCAACATCGTAACCAAACACTTAAAGCCAAGAGGACCACAACAACCGGGCGGTATTGAAAAGCAAGAAGCACCGATCCATGTGTCTAATGTAGCTTATTTCGACGGTTCCAAGGCAACTCGCATCGGCTATAAATTTGAAGACGGTAAAAAAGTGCGATTTGCCAAATCTACCGGCAAAACCATTAAGTAAGGAGGTAGGAAATGACTTCAAGATTACAAACAAAATACCAAGATGAAGTAGTTAACTATCTACTTGAAAAGTTCGAATACAAGAACATCATGGAAGTGCCGAAGCTGGAAAAAGTCATCATTAATATCGGACTTGGTGAAGCAAAGGATAATCCTAAAGCTCTCGAATCCGCCATTAATGATCTGACCCTTATCTCCGGTCAACATCCGGTAACCACTTACGCTAAGAAGAGTATTGCAAACTTCAAACTTCGTGAAGGCGCTAAAGTTGGTTGCAAAGTTACCCTTCGCGGACAAAAAATGTATGATTTCCTTGACAAGTTGATGAATGTGGCGCTGCCACGTGTACGTGACTTCCGCGGCATTAAGGCTACAGCATTTGACGGTCGCGGCAACTTCGCTCTGGGACTTAAGGAACAAATCATCTTCCCTGAAATTGAATACGATAAAGTCGATGCAATTCGCGGGATGGACATTGTTATCGTAACATCAGCTAATACGGATGAAGAAGCTAAAGCATTCCTTGAAAAAATGGGTATGCCTTTCGCGAAATAACAGGAGGTAACTGTGGCAAAGAAATCAATGGTTGCTAAACAAAAGAGAAAACAAAAGTATAGCAGTCGTGAATATACAAGATGTAACATTTGTGGGAGACCACACTCCGTACTGAAAAAATACGGAATTTGCAGAATTTGTTTCCGAGAATTGGCTTACAAAGGTCAAATCCCTGGCGTTAGAAAAGCCAGCTGGTAACCTAAGAAGGGAGAAAGCATATGATGACAGATCCAATTGCGGATATGCTCACGAGAATTCGTAACGGCAATAACGCCCGTCACAAATCTGTGGATGTACCTGCATCGAATATTAAAAAAGAAATCGCGAATATCCTTTTGAAAGAGGGTTATATTAAGAACTTTGAAGTCATTGATGATGACAAACAAGGTGTGATTCGCATCGAATTGAAATATAGCGACGACAATGAACGTGTAATTAGTGGCATTAAGAGAATTTCGAAACCGGGTCTTCGAGTTTACGCCGAAGCCAAAGAACTTCCAAAAGTACTTGGCGGACTTGGTATTGCCGTAATTTCGACTTCAAAAGGTATCTTAACTGACAGTGACGCTCGCAAACAAAATGTTGGCGGCGAAGTCATTTGCTACGTTTGGTAAGGAGGAACTATGTCAAGAATTGGAAAAAAACCTATTGAGATTCCAAGTGACGTTGAAGCTAAGATTGATGGCAACACCGTTACAGTCAAGGGTCCCAAAGGCACACTCACTCAAACTTTTGATAGCTCCATGAACATTGTCCTTGAAGACGGTAGCATTGTGGTCAATCGTCCATCTGACAACAAAAAGCATAAATCACTTCATGGGTTGACTCGTACTCTGATTGAAAATATGGTAGTAGGGGTTAAAGACGGCTATAAAAAAGAACTCGAGATCATCGGTACCGGTTATAGAGCTGCAAAACAAGGCAACAAACTTGCGTTGAACCTTGGTTTCTCTCATCCATTGGAACTTGAAGATCCTGAAGGTATTACTACTGAAGTACCAGCGCCAACTCAAATTGTAGTATCAGGTATTGATAAGCAAAAAGTTGGTCAATACGCTGCACTTATTCGCAAGTACCGTCAACCTGAACCGTATAAGGGCAAAGGTATCCGCTACGTTGGTGAATATGTTCGTCGTAAAGTCGGTAAGACAGGTAAGTAGGAGGTAAAAAGTGTTTAAGAAAATTAATAAAAATGCGAACCGCATTAAAAGACATAAACGCATTCGCAACCATATCTCCGGTACCGAGTCACGTCCAAGACTTTCTGTTTTTAGATCCAGCGCTCACATCTATGCACAAGTCATTGACGATGTTAACGGGAACACACTTGCCAGTGTGTCTACATTGGACAAGTCACTTGGTCTGGAAAATACAAAGAACATGGATGCAGCCAAAGCTATCGGTGCGGCTATTGCAAAACGCGCTCTTGATGCCGGCATAGAAGAAGTCGTCTTTGACCGCAGTGGTTATCTATACCACGGACGTATCAAAGCACTCGCTGATGCGGCAAGAGAAGCTGGACTTAAATTTTAACAAGGGAGGGAAACATGGAACGTTCATTAATCGACGCAAGAGAACTTGACCTTGAAGATCGTGTTGTAGCCATCAATCGTGTCGCCAAAGTCGTTAAAGGTGGTAAGAACTATAGATTCTCCGCACTTGTCGTAGTCGGTGACAAAAACGGTCACGTCGGCGTAGGCAGTGGGAAAGCTCTTGAAGTACCTGAAGCGATTCGCAAGGCGTCTGAAGATGCTAAAAAGCACTTAGTTAAGGTCAACTTGGTAGGTACAAGTATCCCTCACCCAACTGTAGGTGTTTTCGGAGCTGGACGTGTGTTCTTAAAACCGGCTCATGAAGGTACCGGAGTTATCGCAGGTGGCCCGGTTCGTGCCGTATGTGAACTCGCAGGTATTTCCGATATTCGTACACACAACTTGGGTACGTCAAACCCTATTAACGTGGTTAACGCCACCATTGAAGGGCTTCGCGGTCTGAAGAGTGTAGAAAGTGTTGCGAAACTTCGTGGAAAATCTGTAGAAGAGATTTTAGGCTAAGGGGGGTCAGACATGAAAATTAAACTTGTTAAAAGCCCTATCGGAAGACCGGTAAAGCATAAAAAAACCGTGCGTGCACTTGGATTTACAAAGTTAAACCAAGTTGTGGAAAAAGAAGATAATCCTCAAATTCGAGGTATGATTAAACAAGTAGCATATATGCTACAAATTGAAGACTAAGGGAGGTGTACAAGTTGAAACTACACGACTTAAGACCAGCAGAAGGCGGCGGTGTCAAATCCAAAAAACGTCTCGGACGTGGTATCGGATCCGGTACAGGTAAGACAGCCGGTCGTGGACACAAAGGTCAAAATGCTCGCTCCGGCGGTGGTGTTCGTCCGGGTTTTGAAGGGGGCCAAATGCCTTTGTTCCGTCGTTTGCCTAAACGTGGATTTACCAACAACTTTGCCAAAAAGTGGGCCGTTATTAATGTAGAAGCATTGAACGCTTTTGATGAAGGCACTGAAGTTACACCGGAACTGTTAATTGAAACCGGCCTGGTTAAAGCTGGCAAAGCCAAAGATGGCGTTAGAATTCTCGGAAACGGGGACGTCAATGTGAAGTTGAATGTCAAAGCACAACACATTTCAAAATCTGCGGCAGAAAAAATTGAGGCTGCGGGAGGAAAGGCCGAGGTGATCTGAGTTGATTTCCACTTTTAAAAATGCTTGGAAAATACCCAATCTTCGCAAGAAGATGCTCTTCACCTTATTTATGCTTTTAATTTATCGATTCGGTTCGCACATTCCTGTGCCCTTTATGAATGCACAAGTTATTCAAAAGCTTTTTAATGGTGCGAATCAATCGGTATTCGCCCTCATCGATTTGATGAGCGGGGGAAGTTTGTCCGACTACTCCATCTTTGCGGCTAATATTTATCCATATATTACCGCATCCATCGTCCTTCAACTGTTAACCATTGCCATTCCGTCCTTGGAAGCATTGTCTAAAGAAGGCGAAACCGGACGCAAAACTATTGCAAAATATACAAGATACCTTGCTATTGCCATTGCCCTTGTACAAGCCTTGGGTTATTCCTTTGGATTCTACGGCGAAGCTGTTATGGCAACCACCCTTTTTGAAAAGGCCGTCATCGTGCTTTCCATTGTCGGTGGCAGTGCATTTCTTATCTGGATCGGTGAGCAAATCACTGAGCACGGTGTGGGAAATGGGATTTCTCTCATTATCTTTGCAGGTATCATCGCACGCTTCCCGGTTGACATTGTTCAGTCCTATACCCTTGTCAAAGCCGGACGTGCACATCCAATCTTTTTACTCATTCTTCTTCTTATCGTTATCGCAATCATTGTCTTTGTTGTAACGCTTAATGAAGGAGAACGTCGCATCCCGGTTCAATACGCAAAGCGCGTGGTTGGACGCAAGATGTATGGCGGTCAATCCACTCACCTTCCAATCAAGGTGCTTATGAGCGGCGTTATGCCGATGATCTTTGCCAGCTCCATTGTTGCGATTCCTGCAACTTTTGCGACATTCAGCAAAGATGAAGGATTTAGAAACTTCGTTTTGGAATATTTTACAACTCAAGGTACCGTCGGTACGATTCTCTATATCGTCGTGACCGTTTTACTCATCGTGTTCTTCACGTTCTTCTATACGTCGATTCAGTTCAACACGGTGGAATATTCAAAACAAATGCAACAAAACGGCGGATTTATTCCGGGCATTCGTTCCGGTCGTCCAACCAGTGACTACCTGCAACGTACCGTAAACCGCTTAGTGTTCCCGGGAGCGATCGCTCTTGCAATCTTAGCCATACTTCCAGTTATCTTAACCAAAGTTAGTGGGCTTCCATTTGCATTTGGCGGCACCAGTATGATCATCGTTGTCGGGGTTATTCTGGAAACAACGCGTACTCTTGAACAACAATTGCTCATGAGACATTACAAAGGTTTCTTAAATAAATAGGAGGAACAATGAAGCTCGTTATACTTGGCCCTCCAGGGGCCGGAAAAGGGACTCAAGCCGAGTCTATAGTAGAGAAATTTAACATTCCTCACATTTCAACAGGCGACATTTTTAGAGAAAATATTAAAAACGAAACCGAGCTGGGCACCAAAGCAAAGAGCTATATGGATAAGGGACTCCTTGTTCCGGACTCTTTGGTGATTGAAATTGTCGAAGACCGTCTGTCTAAAGCAGATGCTAAAGACGGATTCCTTCTTGACGGCTTTCCTCGTACTGTGCAACAGGCAGTAAGTCTGGATGCTTTTCTCGACAAGATGGGTACTAATCTAGACAGAGTCATCAACATTACTGTTGATCCTGCAGCGCTGATTGAACGTGCCGTGGGACGTCGTGTGTGCAAAACTTGCGGCGCCACGTACCACATTAAGTTCAATCCTCCAAAAGAAGAAGGCATCTGTGACAAAGATGGTACCAAGCTTATTCAACGTGATGATGACACGGAAGAAACTGTCAAGACGCGTATTCAAGTGTACTCCGATCAAACATCGCCACTTATTGATTACTACAAAGCTCAGTCCTTAATTTTGAATATTGATGGTAACCAAGCTATCGACAAGGTGTTTTCAGATATTGAAAATGGACTGAAAAGTAAATAATGGAGTGGACCACGAACATTGTAAGAGGCACCGTTGTTAAATCGAAAAACGGACGGGACATGGGTCATGAATTTATCGTGTTTCGTGTGTTAGACGAAAAGTATGTGGAGCTGGTAGACGGCAAGCGACGCACCTTAGCATGTCCTAAGAAAAAACAGATCAAGCACCTTTGGACGACAAACACGGTGTATGATCTGAATGATGTGACTTTAGACGCGCATGTGCGGCGGTTACTTGCCAACTATGTTCAGAGAAAGGAGCCTTAGATTGGCCAAAGAAGATGTAATTGAAGTAGAAGGTGTCGTTGTCGATGCGCTACCGAATACCAATTTTAAAGTTGAACTTGAAAATGGACACACCATTCTTGCCCATATTTCAGGGAAGCTGAGAATGCACTATATTCGAATCCTTCCAGGTGATAAGGTGACTGTAGAACTTTCCCCATACGATTTAACAAGGGGTCGAATCACCTGGAGAAAGAAGTAATCAGGGATTCCATATAAGACTTGGAGGATTAACATGAAAGTAAGACCATCTGTTAAAAAGATGTGTGAAAAATGTAAGATTATAAAGAGAAAAGGCCGTGTTATGGTTATCTGCGAGAATCCAAAACACAAACAAAGACAAGGTTAAGGGGGAATTATGGCTAGAATCGCTGGTATTGACTTACCTAGAGAAAAGCGTGTCGAAATTGGCCTAACCTACATTTATGGCGTTGGCCGCAAGAGAAGTCAAGAAATTCTCACGAAAGCCGATGTAAATTTCGATACAAGAGTTAAAGACCTTTCTGAAGCTGAAGAAGCACGCATCAGAGAAGCTATGGATGAGTATATGGTAGAAGGTGATCTTCGTCGCGAAGTCGCTATGAACATCAAACGCCTCCGTGATATCAACTGCTACCGCGGCATTCGCCACAAAAAAGGCCTTCCTGTAAGAGGTCAAAAGACAAAGACGAACGCTCGTACACGTAAAGGCCCTAAGAAGCTCGTTTCTAAAGGCAAGTAAGGAGGGTTTAAGTGGCTAAAAAACAAAGAACAACGCGTACACGACGCAGAGAACGTAAAAACATTGAAAAAGGACAAGCACACATTGCGTCCACTTTCAATAACACCATGGTAACACTCACCGATATGTCCGGAAATGTTATTTCATGGGCAAGTGCCGGACAACTTGGTTTTAGAGGATCTCGTAAATCCACGCCGTTTGCCGCTCAAGAAGCTGCTCAGGAAGCATCTGAAAAAGCTAAAGAACACGGCTTGAAACAAGTTGAAGTCTATGTAAAAGGTCCTGGTTCAGGACGTGAAGCAGCCATTCGTTCACTTCAAGCTTCAGGTCTTGAAGTAACTATGATTAAGGATGTTACACCAATTCCACACAACGGTTGCAGACCACCAAAACGTCGGAGAGTATAATTCTCCTGCTAAAATGAGGAGGACCCATGATAGAAATAGAAAAACCGAGCATTGAAATAGAAGAGATAAGTGAAGACGGTGTCTATGGTAAATTTATTGTTGAGCCTTTAGAATCAGGCTTTGGCATTACCATTGGCAACTCCTTAAGACGTGTACTTTTGTCATCGCTACCGGGAGCAGCTGTTTCATTTATTAACATCAGAGGGGTTGAGCATGAATTTGATACCATCCCCGGGGTTCTGGAAGATGTACCGCAAATCATTTTAAATCTCAAAGGGATTGTGCTGAGAACTGAAGAAGATGGGCCGCAAAAGCTCATCATCGATAAAAAAGGGGAAGGTACCATCACCTGCCGTGACATCGACGTGGAAGGTAATGTAGATATCGTCAATCTGGATCATCACATCGCTACTTTAAACGAAGATGCTGAAGTTTATATGGAACTGACTGTGGAAAAAGGTCGGGGCTATGAACCAGCGGAAGTGAAAAAAGATGAGATTTCTGAAATTGGTGTGATTGCTGTAGATTCCAATTATACACCGATTAAAAAGGTCAATTGGAAAGTTGAAAACACCCGTGTTGGGCAACGCACCGATTATGACAAACTCATCTTGGAAGTCACCACTGACGGCTCAATGCAAGCTGACGAAGCGACATCCCTTGCGGCAAAAGTGCTCACGGAACATCTGGACTTGTTTATTGGTCTTACAGACCATGCGAATCAAGTCAACATCATGGTTGAAAAACCTGAAGACGACAAGGAAAAAGTTCTGGAAATCACTGTTGAAGAATTGGATCTTTCCGTGCGCAGTTTCAACTGCTTGAAACGTGCCAACATCAATACCGTGGAAGAGTTAACATCCAAGACTGAAGACGAAATGATGAAAGTGCGCAACCTTGGACGCAAGTCCTTGGAAGAAGTCGTTGCAAAACTGGAAGAACTTGGTCTGAGTCTAAGACAAGAAGAGGAATAAGGAGGGGACACATGGCAAAGTTAAGAAAACTTGGTCGCCCAACTGCACATAGAAAAGCCATGCTGCGTAACTTAGTAACATCACTGTTGGACAAAGGTGAAATTACTACTACACTGACGCGTGCAAAAGAAACAAAACGTATGGCTGAAAAGATGATCACCCTTGGTAAACGTGGGGATCTTCACGCAAGACGTCAAGCTCTTGCATATATCTACGACGAAGATGTAGTAACCAAACTTTTCAACGAAGTTGCTCCATCTTACAGCGAAAGAAACGGTGGTTATACCCGTATTCTTAAGTTAGGTGCTCGTCGTGGCGATGGCGCAGAAAAAGCGATTATCCAATTGGTAAAATAAACGAAAGGAACCGTAAGGTTCCTTTTTTTGTGGGATGTTGTAGGGCGAAAGATAGGAAATTATCGTGCTGTAGATTAAACTTGGGCGTATCCCGGGCGATGATCGGAAGAGCGTGTGCACCGTTCGGTTCGATCACGCTTGAGGAAAGCATGTACATCGGGACACAAAGCTATAGGTATCTCATGTGATTCTTCTCACGTCGTCCATCTCGTGATTGTGAGCATGCTTTTTTGGCATGCCATGTCACCGGATAAGAAAGGTTTGATCAACATAGGCAGTCAAGGTTTTTTTGAATTTTTGACACAACATCAAACAAGCCTATCAATAAAGAGTTTGATAAAATGGGAAAATTGTTTGACAAATCTTCAATAAGGTAGTATGATAAATTAAATAAGAAAACACGGTACCAATTCAACTCAATAGAAATTTATATAAGCTTATATAACGGATAAGCGTTTCTATCGACTACCTATAGTCCGACTATAAATTGGAATTCACTGTTATGCCTGTGTCTCTGTAGTTTTGCAGTGAGTTTTCAGTTCGGAAGAAGGTGGTTTTTTTATTGGGCCGTTATTAAGGAGGAGGAACTATGGACAAAAAACAACAGGGATTTTTAGAGCGGTATTTTCAACTCTCTAAGTTTAACACCACTGTCAAAACGGAAATTTTGGCAGGGATCACAACGTTTATTACCGTTGCGTACATATTGATTATCATACCGCAAACTGTGTCAGATCCGCTTCGCATTATGGAACAAGGTGACATGGCGCAAAAAGTCGCCAATGGAGTCTTTATTGCGACCTGTATCGGTGCATTTATAGGGACGCTGCTTGTTGCACTTTATGCCAAGTTGCCGTTTGCACAAGCACCGGGTATGGGACTTAGCGCATTCTTTGCCTATACCGTTATGCTCGGCATGGGTTATACGTATCAACAAGCTTTGGTGATTGTCCTTTTATCCGGAGCAGTTTTTATCGCTATTACCGGTATAGGACTTCGTGAAGCGATTATTCGAGCTATTCCTGCATGTATTAAAGATGCCATGACGCCTGGTATTGGACTTTTTATCACCATTATTGGATTGAAGAGTGCCAGTATCGTCGTCGCTAATTCGGCAACTTTGGTATCTATGGTGGACTTTTCACAGTGGCAGAATCCGGATTTTGATGTATCTCTGATTATGTCTGCTGTGGTTGCCCTCAGTGGTCTGGTCATTATTGGTGCATTGAATGCCAAAAAAGTTAAAGGGTCTATTCTTATCGGCATTATCATCGCCACGCTCATTGGGATTCCTCTTGGAGTCACACGATTCGATGCCTTTGATTTAAATCTTGCAACTAAATTTCAAGATTTTTATGAAGTATCTTTATTGAACTTAGATTTTGCCGGTCTGTTTGCCGGTGACAATTTTGCACATAATCTGTTTACTGTCGTCATGCTGGTGATCAGCTTTTCTCTGGTCAATATGTTTGACTCTCTCGGTACGCTTCTTGGAGCAGCTAAACAAGGCAATATGGTCGATAAAAACGGTGAAATCATCAATATGAAACAAGCCTTGATGTCCGATGCCATTTCCACCCTGACAGGTGCCATGGTAGGTACACCGACCGTCACCACACTGGTAGAATCCAGTGCAGGGATTGCAGAAGGTGGTCGTACCGGCCTTACCGCACTCACGACGGCATTGCTCTTTGTAGCTGCTATTGTCTTTGCACCATTTGTGAGCATTATTCCGGCAGCAGCTACAGCACCTGCACTGATCTATGTAGGGGTACTGATGCTGTCCAATGTTAAAGATGTAGATTTCAGCGATATTACCGAAGCCATTCCGGCGTTCATTACCATTACATTCATGCCGTTCACCTATTCGATCGCCAATGGGATCGCGATGGGTCTTATCAGTTACTGTTTATTGAAACTGTTCACCGGAAAATTGCGCGACATTAAACTGCTCACGGCGGTGGTTTCCATTATTTTTGCATTACGGTATATCCTGATTTCCCTCGGTTAAGAAGGATGTGCTATGAAAAACTCGTTTATTATCAAAGGGGACATTTGCTATAGTGAAGGTCCGAATCATTTAGTGACGCACACAGACGGCTACGTTGTCTGTGTGGATGGGATCTCTAAAGGTATCTATACCGATGTGCCTCATGCGTACCAAGATCTGGAGGTTATGGATTGTACTGGCCAGGTTATTATGCCGGGGCTTGTGGACCTTCACGTTCACGCACCTCAATACCATTTCCGCGGCCTGGGTATGGATCTTGAGCTTCTCGATTGGCTCAACACCTACACTTTCCCACATGAGGCGCGGTATAGTGATGAGGCTTATGCTAGGGCGGACTATACACATTTTGTGGAGGAACTGGCAAAGAGCGCCACGACTCGTGCCGTTATCTTTGCTACACTACACGTACCGGGCACTATCATTCTGATGGATTACTTGGAACAGACCGGACTCATCACTTATGTGGGCAAGGTGAATATGGATCGAAACGGCATTCCCGAGTTGGAAGAACAAGATGCCGAAACCAGTGCCAAAGCCACAGTGGATTGGTTGGAAGCCATCGCAGGAAAATATGAGAACACGCTACCGATTATTACACCGCGCTTTATACCGTCCTGTACCGATGAACTCATGGATAAACTGAGTAAGATTCGAAGGGACTACGACTTACCGGTGCAATCGCACCTTTCTGAAAATCCGTCGGAAGTTGCATGGGTGAAGGACTTGGTGCCGTCATCCCGATGTTATGGCGATGCTTATGCCATGTTTGATCTCTTCGGCAACGACGCTAAAACAGTGATGGCACATTGCGTGTGGTCGGATGCTGAGGAACAGGCACTGATTAAAGACCGAGGCGTATTTATTGCTCACTGTCCGGACTCCAACACAAATCTTGCCTCAGGGATTGCACCCCTTCGGCAATTTCTAAGTGACGGCCAAAAAATTGGATTGGGAAGCGATGTGGCAGGCGGTTCGTGCCTGAATATGTTCCAACACATGGTAGAGGCCATCCAATCCTCAAAATTGAGATGGCGTTTGGTCGATGATACGTTAAGTCCCATTGGGGTGGAGGAAGCCATCTATCTTGCCACCCTTGGCGGTGGTGAATTCTTCGGCCAAGTCGGCTCATTTAAAGACGGCTACGAATTTGATGCCATCGTTATTGACGATGAGGAGTTTCGTACCGATGACCTGAGTCTCCACCAACGTGTGGAACGGATTGTATATTGTGCCGACGCCTCTCACCTCACGCATAAGTTTGTTAAAGGTAAACAATTATTTTAAGTATAACGATACAGGGACGCCCATGAGGCGTCCTTTTTCTATTCGTTGAATTTACACGCTAAGTGGAACGATGAAAGCATGACCCTGACAAGCGGAGTATGAATGTCTATAGTAGAATTGCAAAGCTTGGACATGCTGGCGAAAGGTTATTCAATTACTTTGATGTAGTTTTTTTTGAAAAATTAAAAATATAGCAAAAGAAATGAATTATAAAAATTTCGATTGGATGGTTTTTTATATATAAAAGACAACAAAACCCTTTAAAAATAAAGTTTGCTAACTATTAATATCGTCTTACTTAAATAAGGAGGAATTTTGGTGAGACAGTCTCAAAACCTTCAAAGATATAAAAATTGAGATATATTTAGCTTGCTAGTCGTGGTAAGTGGTTAGCTCGACGTTGAGATAAGTCTTTGTAGAACAAGGAAGAAGGTTATAGAGCATAGTATTTTTTAAATAGCATTACGAAGTATAATGCATCATGTAATAAACAAATAACATTGCGTAATCCGTATAGACATTTTAATACGGTAGTGCTATCTATAATGGTGGTTTTTCCTAATCCTACTTAGCACGAATGATTATGTCTTTGCAACTTTTGACAAAGGGGATAAATTGTTGGTGTTTGATAGAATTCAACAGATTGTTGCCAGAGGAAAAGGTAATATCGACGTAAGCACTGTGACGATGTCAGAAGGTGTTATGACCTATATCGATGACACGACGGGGACGAGCAAAGAAGTAAAATTTTAACAAGACATAAGGTTCGTCATAGTCATCTGATAACATAGAACCCTCGGTTCAACCGGGGGTTCTATTTGTAGACCAAATTTCCGCCTCAAAGCGGAGATTAAGTACAATAAAAAAGCTCGGTCATCCGAGCTTATCACTTAGTGATTGTCTTTTAAATAGTCGATAATATCCATGGATTCGTACATGATTTTGCCGTCGACATCCAGTGCAGGGACTTGAGCTTTGCCGCCGCGTTCCTTTAGCATCTCACGAAGACCGTCTTCAGCATCGACGTTGTGCATTTCCATCTCAATAGTATTTGATTTCATAAAGTCGAGGACTTTTTGGCAGTATGGGCAAGTGGGCTTATAATATAAAATCATGCATTATGCTCCTTTGTGTTCGTTTAAATAAGCAATGATGTCCATGGATTCATAAAGAATGCTGCCATCGGCTTCCAGAGCCGGTACTTGGCGTTTGCCACCCTTTTCCACTAAGGCGTCGCGAAGATCCGGATTTTCATCGACGTTGATGATCTCTACGCCTTCAATACCTTTTTCGTCGATAAAACTTTCGACTTTTTTACAAAACGGGCAATGTGTGCCAACGTAAAGTTTATAGTTTTCCATTGTTTTCACCTCACTATCTATTTACCCTATCGTTGAAGAAATCATGCGTCAAATGTGCAAAGGCGGAGCTTTTTGGTATAATAGAGACGGGGTGCCGGTATGCTGTCTGATTTTTTAAAAAATGTCAATGACTTGCGGGACGCACTGGAAGTGGCTGCAGAAAAAATTGAAACCAACTCGCAAAAGATTAAAGTTACAGCAAAGGCTCGGTTGGATTTAGATCGGCAGAACAATCAGCTCAGGGGACTTTATGAGACCTTGGGCGAGCGAGTGTATGCTACTCGAAAGCGGCATGAGTATGCCGATGAGGAACTGGATGAACTTCTGCGTGCCATTGATGCCAAGCTCAATCACATTGCTATGCTTCAGGCGGCGTATGAGAGTGCTAAGGACAGTGACCAACCCCAGGATACGACAACACCGGACCTTGCCTGCGGCATGGATATTGAGACGATGACAGAGGCAAGAGATCGAAATATTGAGGAACGAATTGGAACTGACAAAGAAAACGATTGAATCCCTAGGGATTACATATATAGAGGCGGGTGAAGGCGAACCGCTGGTGGTGCTCCACGGTTGGGGCGCGAACATTCAGTCTGTGATGGCTATCGTCAACACATTAAAGGACCGCTTTCACGTCTATGCTTATGATGCGCCGGGCTTTGGCGACAGTGCCGAGCCTCAGACGGTCTGGGGCACCGAGGACTATGCACGGTGTTTGGAGGCTGTTCTCAAGGCGTTAGACATTGAACGTGCTGATTTTATAGGTCATTCTTTTGGCGGAAAGACCTTATCTGTTTTTGCGGCGAAGCATCCCGAGCAGGTGAACCGTCTGTGTTTAGTGGATGCTTCCGGCGTGCTTCCGAAACGGACGCTGAGTTATTATCTGCAAGTCTACAGTTTTAAAGCTTTAAGAAAGCTGTATACGACGATCGTGCCGGGAGATAAAACAGAAAAGCTTCAAAAGTTTTATGCCCGTTTCGGGTCGGATGACTATCAGGCAAGTCAAGGACTTATGCGCCGCACCTTCGTAAAGGTGGTCAATGAGTCCACCGCGCACTACTTTGCCAGGATCAAGGCGCCAACGCTACTTATCTGGGGAGACAAGGACGATGCTACACCGTTATATATGGCGCGCGTGTTTGAGGCGTCCATCCCCGACAGCGGTCTGGTGGTATTGGACGGCGGACACTTCAGCTATGTGGACGACTACGGCACATTTCAAGCTGCCATCCGTTCATTTTTTAATTAGGAGATACTATGGAATATGTGATTTTGGCCCTTGTACTGGTCGTTATAAATTTCTTTCTCATACAAAAGCGCAGCGATTTTCCCATTCATATGTTACAACTTGAGGGTTATGAGGCCGAAGCCTATAAAGCATGGGCTAAGGAAAACCCACGGAAGATGCAGCGTCTTGTCTATAAACCGGCGACTGAAGTCAAGTCGCCGCTCGTGTGGACAGATCGTGCGAGACGCCTGAAAAAACGCCATGAGACGGTCAATATGGTACTGTTGGTGTTGATTTTCGTTGTGGGATTGGTGCTGTACGTGCTGAATCCGACACTGGGTATTGTCACCATGATCGTCTTGAACATCGTATTATATTACTTGCAGTACCGAGTTTTAGAAATATCCAACACGATGCAGGTACCTGTGGAAGAGCGCATTAACATGGGCTTTTATACTGAAGCGCAGAAGAAAATTCGAACCTTGAAGGGATCGGGACTGAAAGTTTTAGGGATTACCGGATCCTTCGGAAAAACCAGCGTGAAGTTTATCAGCGACACTGTGCTCAGTGAAGGTTTGAACGTCAAAAATACACCGTCCTCGTACAACACGCCGATGGGTCTCTCCAAGGTTATCAATAATGAATTGACGGATGCTCATGAAGTTTTTATTGCGGAGCTCGGGGCGAAGAAAAAGGGTGAAATCGACGAAGTGGCTCGTCTGGTGCAGCCGAATATCGGCATTATTACAGCTATCGGGCCGACGCACATGCACCTTTTCAAGTCTATTGACAACATTATGGCCACCAAGTATGAACTTATCGAGAATTTAAAAGAGGACGGTGTGGCGATTTTCAACTATGATAACGACTACGTGAAGCTACTCTCGGATAAAACGACGCTTCGGAAAATCAACTATGGTATGGATGATGTGGACCAACTTGACGTGTACGCGAAAGACATCACCGTCTCCGAAAAAGGTTCAGCTTTCGTACTGGGCATTCGAGGTCTTGGTGAAATTCACTGCACCAGTTCACTTTTGGGTAAACACAACATTTCCAACCTTCTTGCGGCGGCCGGTGCCGCATACGTCTTAGGGCTGAGTTTGGAGCAGATTCGAGACGGTATTGGCAAGGTGACGCCGGTGGAACATCGCCTGAATATTGTGGATTCCGGAAACGGCATTATAGTTATTGATGATGCCTTTAACTCCAATCCGATAGGCTTTCGTGCCGCTTTAGACGTGTTGTCCAACTTTACCACCGGACACAAACTCATCATTACTCCCGGCATGGTGGAACTGGGCGATATGGAAGAGGCTGAGAACGAGAAGATTGGTGAGGCGATGGCGGATGTGGTCGACTATGCCATCCTTGTAGGACCGAAACGCACGGAGCCGATTGTCCGCGGTCTGAAGGCGGCGGGTTTCTCGGAAGATGCTATTTTTGTGGTGACGACGTTAACTGAGGCGACCGGTGTTTTATCACATTTAACACAACCCGGGGATGTCGTGCTCTTTGAGAACGACTTGCCGGATAATTATAGCGAAGAATAGGAGGATCTATGGAAACGATACTTGTGGCCTTTGGCGGCCGTTCTGTGGAGCATGAAGTGTCCATTATCACCGGTATGCAGGTGATGGAAAATATGGACAAGAAGTACAATGCGGTACCTTTGTATGTGACCAAGGAGGGCAAATTTCTGTCCGGGGACGTATTAAAGAGCATGAAGACATTTAAGAGTGGTGATTTTTCCGGTGCATACGAAGTCTTTTTAAAGCCGGGGGACAATCGTCTCTATCGGGAAGCAGAAAGTAAGGGCGGTCTGTTTTCAAAAGGCGGTACGACGTTAGAGGCGTTTTTGACAATTGACTGTGTTTTTCCTGCACTTCACGGCACCTATGGCGAAGATGGCTGTTTTCAAGGCTATTTGGAGACGGCAGGCGTGCCCTATGTCGGCTGTGGTGTCATGAGTGCCGCCGTGGGGATGGATAAAGTCGTCATGAAAAAAGTCTTTGAATCCGAAGGCATTCCTATGACGCCGTATCTCTATTTTTATCGCGGCGACGATGAAGAGGCTGTCATGGACAGGGCAGAGGCTATGGGGTACAACCTTTTTGTCAAACCTGCGAACTTGGGGTCATCTATCGGGATTTCCAAGGTGAAAAATCGTGAGGAACTCAAAGAAGCCATTGCTGTGGCATCTCACTATGACCGGAAGATTCTCATTGAAAAAGCTGTGGAGAGTCCTCGGGAAATTAATGCGGCAGTTCTCGGTTATGAACACGACCTTCTGGTTACGGAGTTGGAAGAACCTGTCGGTTGGAAAGAGTTTTTAAAATACGATGAAAAGTATATGGCGGGAGGCAAGTCCGCCAAGTCTTCCGGGTCAAAAGGCATGGCGGCGAGCAACAGAAATCTGCCGGCCCAAGTATCCGATGACATCAAAGAGCAAATTCAGGGCTATGCCAAAAAGGCGTTTCGTGCCATTGACGGGATGGGTGTGGCTCGCATTGATTTTCTCCTCGATGGGGAGACGGTTTACGTGAATGAAATCAATACGCTGCCGGGATCGGTGTCTTTCTATTTATTAGAAGCCACGGGCGTCAGCTTCAAGGATGAAATCAACAAGCTCATTGACCTGGCGAAAGTTCGCTATCAGCAGCGGCACGACAACATCACCTCTTATGATACGGATCTTTTGACAAAGACGACTTACGGAGCGAAATTATAATGATCATTGATAAAGTGTACGACAAAATCAAATCCTCCAAGCCGATGACTTTGGACAAACTGCGTAAAAAGTTTGAAATAGGCAAGAACCAACGCAAAGATTTTGATAAGATTCTACGAACTTTGGAAAAAGACGGACGGATTTATTTTGATGGCAATGTGTACATTCCCATTGATGGTGAGCGTATCCGCCGTGGCAAGCTTCAGGGCAATGCCCGAGGATTTGGCTTTCTTCTTCAGGCGGATCAGGACGTTTTTATCGCGGCGAAGAATATGAACTCCGCCCTTCATGGGGATGAGGTCATCGTACGTGTGTTGGATCCTCATGAGGGGTCACGAGGCGACTCCATTGAAGGCAAGGTTCTCAAAGTTGTGGATCGGGCTAACCAAACCATCGTCGGCACTTTTCAGAATAAGAAAAACTTCGGTTTTGTGGTACCTGATGATGACAAAATCGCTTTTGATATTTTCATTCCTAAAAAGCACTTTTTAGCTGCAAAGGACGGTCAAAAAGTTGTCGCCAAGGTGAAGACCTGGCCTGAAGGCAATCGAAAGCCGGAAGGGCGCATTGTGGAAATTCTGGGCTATAAAGGGGAAAAGGGCGTAGACATTCTCTCCATTGCTCGTGACATGGATATCCCGACGGATTTTTCCAAGGCGGCGAAGTTGGCGGCAAAAGATATGCCCCAGTCGGTACGCGATAAAGACATACAAGGGCGGGAAGACTTGCGAGGTCTGCGTACCTTTACCATTGACGGGGCGGATTCCAAGGACTTTGACGATGCGGTGAGCATTGAAACATGGGATGGGAAAACACGTCTGTGGGTGCATATTGCCGATGTGAGCCATTATGTCAAAGAAGGTGACGAGATTGATAAGGAAGCCTATAAACGCGGCAACTCGTACTATCTCATTGACAAGGTCATCCCGATGCTTCCGAAAGAACTCTCCAACGTTATCTGCTCGTTGAATGAAGGGGTGGATCGTCTGGCTTTTACTGTGGCCATCGATTTTAATCCTGCCGGGGATATTCTGGACCATGCCATTATGAACTCGGTCATCAAGTCCGACCGGCGTCTCGTCTATACCCATGTCAGCGACTTTTTGGAACACGGGACGGCACATCCTACCCTTCAAGGTTTGGAAGAGGATTTGAAGGCGATGGAGGCGCTCGCTGAAAAACTTAGAGCTAAGCGTTATCGCCGCGGCGCCATTGATTTTGATTTTGCTGAAACCGCTATTACCGTTGACGATGAAGGCAAACCTGTGGACATTGCGAAAAGCGAACGGCGCGTTGCCAACAAACTCATTGAAGAATTTATGCTGGTGACCAATGAAGTGGTGGCGAAGGACTTTTATGATAAGAAAGTACCGTTCCTCTATCGGATTCACGAGACGCCGGACGGGGAACGTATTGAAGGTTTGAACAAGATGCTTCGTCATTTGGGTCTTTCGGTGAAAGGTGAGGATCTTGAACCGAAATTGATTCAAGAGCTGATTGAACGGGTTAAAGGTAAAGAGGAAGCGCTTTTTGTGTCCACGATCGTGCTGCGGTCGCTGATGAAGGCCAAGTACTCCGAGACGCTGGACATCCACTTCGGTCTTGCGGCCAAGTATTATTCTCACTTCACTTCACCGATTCGTCGCTATAGCGATCTGACCATTCATAGGATTATGAAAGACCAACTTCGAGGCAAACTGACCGATGGACGCAAGCGATATTTGGAAAACACGTTGCCGCACGTGGCGGAGCATGTCTCTGCCATGGAACGGGTGGCTCAGGAAGCTGAGCGTACCGTCCAGGATATCAAAATTGCCGAGTATATGGAAGAGCGCATCGGTGCGACGTACCCGGCAGTCATCACCGGGGTCACCGGGTTCGGACTCTTTGCACAACTTGAAAATACCATTGAAGGCTTGATTTCGTATCAGGATTTGGATGATTATTACGAGTTTGACGAAGATAGTTTCCGTGCTGTCGGGCGTTCTACCGGAAAGATTTATAACGTGGGCGACAAGGTGATGATCAAGGTAGTGGGAGCCAATACGACTAAGGGCACAGTTGATTTTGTCATCACAGAAGATCTGGTCGATATTTCCTATGGAGGTGATGTGCATGAGTGATGCCACACTTGCTACCAACCGCAAAGCTCGCCATGACTACTTTATTGAAGCGACGATAGAAGCCGGTCTCGTGCTCACCGGTACGGAAGTGAAATCCCTGCGAGCCGGTAAGGCCAATTTAAAAGATGCCTATGCGACGATTAAAAACGGCGAAGTTTTTGTAGAGGGGATGCACATTTCTCCTTATGAACAGGGCAACATTATGAACACCGATCCCATGCGAGTGCGTAAGCTGCTGTTGCACCGCCGGGAGATTTTAAAGCTGAACAAAGAACTGAGCATCAAAGGCAATGCTTTGATTCCGTTGAAGCTTTATTTGAAAAAGGGTCGGGTAAAAGTGGAACTTGCCGTGGCTCGAGGTAAAAAACTTTACGACAAGCGCGCAGACATGGCTAAAAAAGATGCCCAACGGAAAATGGATCAGGCAGTACGTTATTAGATAAGACGGCTTCGGCCGTCTTTTTTACTAGAAATGGGAGGCATACGTGGAGCGAAGTATCGAGCCCGTATTTATAAAAAACGATAACTTTAAAGGCACCAGTGCCTTTATCAACACCCAAGATCCCGACGATATCTATCTCATTATCGCTTTTGAAGGACGGGATAGAGACGATGAGCCGTGGGGGGCCGGCACACCTGTGATACAGCTCACTTCGCCCAATCTCCATGTCATTACCTGCTTTGAGGGGAAATTTCGCACGGTGCAGTGGGACTTTCAATGGGACTATTGGCTGAAAATGCAAAAGGTGCACTATTATCCCAAATACCTTTTAGAGGGGGTCTATGACCATGCCGGTCGGGCAAAGAGCCGACGTTGTGTGCTGAATATGAGTGACGTCCTGCCTTGGCTGGGCAAAAGTATTTTTAAAGAGCGCCGCGGCGGGATTTGGATTGATGCCGAACAACAGGTGGAGATCTTTCATCTCAAAGGCTTGGATTTAGAAATTGCCTTTGGAGGCAAGCGCTCGGCGGACAATGCCGAGACTATGCAAAGTCATGTGGATGTGAGGTTTATCTTTAAGCAAAAGACAGGACTTCAGGACATCGAACGCCATATACGTCAGTTCACCCGCTTTTTACACCTGTGTTTGAGAAATCGTCTCCCCTATGTACGCACTGTAGATTTGGACTTCGACGAGACCAAAACGTTGACCGGCGGATCGAAACGGCTCTACATCAACGCGATCAACGATTTTTCCAAGACTGCATCCCCAAGGCAGGACACGGTGCTGTCTCTTGAGGATTTCGGCCCGGCATTTGCACCGATTTATAACCACTGGATGGACAAGTATGACCGTATGGCGTTTTCTATGGATAAATATCTCTATGCATCTTTTACATCAGGCCTGAGGGCGGATACGATCTATCGGGAGCTTATGGCGGCGCTGGAGGGACTGTATCGAACGCTGCACCGCACTGAGACACCTGAAGGCAAGTCGGCCAAGCGTCGTATTTCCCGTCGACCCATCTCACTACGCTATATCTTAAAGGATATTTTACAGACTTTTGAAACGATTGAGCGTCGTCTCGGCAAAGACGGCATGAATCAGTTTCTCACTTATTCGGTCAACACCCGAAACCTCTACACCCACTTTACCGATACGAATCAGGAAGTGTTTTTGCGCTCGGATCTGCCGAGTATTAATGAATTTTTACAAGAGCTCTTTGTCAACTATGCTTTGGTATGTCTCGGATTTGCACCGAAGCGTTGCCCTGTGGCAAAACTTGAAAGCATGGTGCAGCTTTTGGAGAAAAACGGTCTGCTTACAAAAAAAGAAGACTGACAGCAGTCTTCAATGAGGATTATCTGTAGTTTTCCAACGCGCTGACAAGAGCCATATAGATGGCATCGGGATTGGCTTCAAAACGTGCAACAACTTGTTGAGAGAACTCAGTGTCGGGCACTTCGAGCTTTAGATCCATGATCACATCCTCATCTTCTTTCATAGCGAGATGAACCCAGTGGCGATCCTCTCGGTCAAAAGTATCGGTACTTACATGGCGCTTTGGAACGGCGCTTTTGGCATGGGCTTTGAGAATGGCATGCTTCAGATCGGGATTTAACGTCTCACCGAAAAGTTCCAAGGCCGAGGCACCTTCATCAGTGATATAGAATTTGCCTTCAACGTAGTTTAAAAAGCCGCTCTCTAAAAGTTCGGCCAGGTACTGTTTAAAGTAGAAATAATTCAAAAATTCGCCGCGCAGTACAAAAGATGTCAACGCCGCTTCAGTCATGGGAACAGGGGCACTGTCCACAGCAGTCAATATAATGAGTTTGTGGAGCGCGAGCTCGTTGATATTATTGGTATCCATGGTTGCCTCCTGTCACTATTATATCAAATGCCTGTCAACTTTCAATTGCCCTATAAACGCCAATGTGTCAAACCTAAAACTTTGTTATAATGAAATGAGTGATATTATGTCCAAAGAAATCGTGATTATTGCAATTTTTATCATACTGCTTGCAGGGATTCAGCTGACGTTAAATCGTGTGGTGCTCTTACTGAAAGAGATCCTCTTCACCCTGCAGACGACAGGAGGCCTCCGTGAAAGCAAATAGACCGGCTTTGAAACGGCCCATGAAGACGCGTACCCCGTCAAAAAGGGCGTGGCATCTGCGAAAAAACAATCTTAATGTCCTGTCCGTCAATACGGCAACGCTTCTGCTGTCCATAGCGTTTCTTGTCATCGGCAGTGTCATTCACGCCGGCGGGGTGTTAACCCGTACCGTGGTGACGGAACTCTTTATAATGCTCGTTCCGGCACTGGCTCTTGCCGCCACAGGCAAGTTCGGGCGCGTGTTAAAGCTGGCGCCGCTAAGTTTTAAAAATGTGATGCGTGTCGTCGTGATGACAGTGCTTGCCTATCCTGTCATACTTCTTGCCAACGGTTTGTTTCTCACCTTTATTTCTCAATTTATGGAGCTTAAAGATGTGAGTATGAATATGTTTATGTTGGATGAACCGGTGGGAGGGTACCTTGCCTTTATGTGCATTCTTCCTGCAGTATGCGAAGAACTCTATTTTCGCGGTGCACTCATCAACAGCTACGACATCTATGGCGCTCGTTTTGCCATCGTCATGAGCGCTTTAATCTTTGCCCTCTTCCACTTTGATATTCAAAACTTTATGGCACCGTTTTTACTGGGGATTCTCTTTGGGAGCTTCCTCGAGCTGACAGGATCCATCATTGCCAGCATGACGGCTCACTTTGTCAACAATGTGATCGCCCTCTTCTTTGCACGGTATGTGAACGCATCTCTCTTCGACTATCTGGGCAATACCAACCTGGCTGTGGAAATCGGCTCGCTACAGCTTTATATCATCACGCTCTTAGTCGTGGCGTCCTTGGTGAGTGCTTTTATCATTCGACTGCTCTACAAGCAGATGCAATTTGAAAAGCGTCTACGGGAATCCATTTATGGCACACAGCGAACGCGAAGTATACAATCCATCGATCTCTTTAACTTCGTTCCTGTTATCGCCATGGTGATTCTCTATTTCATCTATTACAAGGTTGTTTTTTAGGAGGCGGCAATGAACCAGTCATTGATTAACCAAGCGGCAGAGCTTATCAAAACGTCCCGTGGTGTCTATGTCCTTACCGGCGCCGGCATGAGTACGGAAAGCGGCATCCCCGACTTTCGAAGTGACTCCGGATACTATGCGAAGTTCGATCCTGTTCAGGCCCTGAATGTGGATGTCATGCTCGGCAATCCCAAGCGATTTTATGCTGAAGGGTATGAGATACTTAAGGACTTAAACAATCGTGAACCCAACGACGGCCATCGGGCGCTTGCGGATATGGAGCGGCAAGGGTTCATTCAGGGGATTATCACCCAAAATATCGACAATCTCCACGCCAAGGCAGGGAGTCGGACGATTTTTGAAGTGCATGGCGAGACACGGGGCGTCCATTGCCTCGCTTGTGGTGTTGAAGCGCCCTTTAAAGTCCTTGCCGAGAAAGTGGACAGCGGCGAGATTCCGCCGCGATGTGATGTCTGCGGCGGCGTGCTTCGCTCTAATGTGGTGATGTTTGGCGATGCCATGCCCGATACCTTTGCACAGGCGGTGGAAGCGGTGACGCATAGTGAGCTCCTTATTGTGGTGGGTTCATCCTTGAGCGTCAGTCCGGTAAACTTTTTGCCTCGTTATGCCAAACATCTCATCATTATCAACAAGACGCCGACGCCGGCCGATCGTTTTTCTGATGTGGTGATTCACGACGGCGCCGGGGAGACTTTGTGCGCTGTGTATCGTGCGCTTAGCGAGGGATACCATGACTAACTACGAAAATTTTGCTTATGTGTATGATGCGCTTATGTGGGACTTTGACTATGGCAAGGTCTATGACTTTATCCGTCAATTTAAAGGGGCAGGCAAGTGCTTGGAAATGGGCTGCGGCACCGGAAGCTTGACCAGCTATCTGATTGAAGCTTTTGAGGTAACCGCTTTCGATCTCTCGGAAGATATGCTTGCCGTCGCCGACGCCAAAGGGCTGAAGCATGTGACCTATTTTAAACAGGATCTTCGCAGTCTTGCGCTTGACGGCACGTACGACCTTATGGTGTCATCGTGTGATACGTTGAATTATTTGAAAGCTGATGAGGACCTGCAGAAGGTATTTCACTATGCGGCCACCCATTTAAGCGAGGACGGCGTCTTTATTTTTGACATGAATGCGCCTTTTAAATTTGAAGATATGAACGACACCTATGTGGACGAAACCGACGGTGTGTTTTATGTATGGGAAAATTTTTATGATCGGGATTCACATTTTAATACATACAGTGTGAATTTCTTTAAAGAAGAGAACGACGGCTCCTACACGCGTTTTTATGAAGAACACGAGCAGCGAGCCTACAGTGTGGAAGAAATTGTAACGGCGCTGGCACAGGCCGGTCTCGAGGCGGATGTTTATGATGACTATACCTTGGCGCCGCTCAAGCCGACCACCGAACGCCTCACCGTTGTAGCTAGGAGGAAATATGACAGATAACATTGTACGTGCCGTAGACAGCGAAGGCCGTATTCGCATTATCGCCGCCGATACGAGATACTTGGTTGACACGGCGCGGCAGATGCACAACACATCGCCTACAGCCACAGCAGCTCTTGGACGGACGCTCACCGGAGCTCTTTTAATGAGTGTGACGATGAAAAATGACAAGGATCGCCTCACCATAAACATCAAAGGGGACGGCCCTATCGGGCGTATCGTGGTCTCTGCTAAAGGCAATGGGGAAGTGAAAGGGTATGTGAATCATCCCGAGGCGGACCTGCCCCTGCGAGAGCGGGACGGCAAATTGGATGTGGGCGGCCTTGTCGGGCAAGGCACCTTGACTGTGGTCATGGATCAGGGACTCAAAGAACCCTATGTGGGCAAGACCCAGCTTATCAGCGGTGAAATTGCAGAAGATCTTGCCGCATACTTTTATCAGTCGGATCAAATTCCATCTGTAGTCAGTTTAGGTGTGCTGGTGGATGTGGACTATTCGGTGAAACAGGCCGGAGGCTTTTTATTGCAACTCATGCCCGGCGCTGATGAAGCCTTAATTGAAAAAGTAGAACACAGCATTTCAGGGCTTAAGGCAGTCACCACCATGCTGGATGAGGGCATGACGCCGAAAGATATTATTGCAAAAGTCATGGAAGGCTTCGATGTTAAGTACCTAGAGGAGACAACGGCAAGCTATCAGTGCGATTGTAGCCGTGAGAAAGTCACCGACTCCCTTCTCTCTCTCGGCCGTGATGAATTGCAGGCCATTCTCGAAGAGGATGGACAGGCAGAAGTGGTGTGCCATTTCTGTAACACCAAGTACCACTTTGATGCCCCAGCGTTGCAGTCCATGCTTGAGCATATCAGTGACACGCAAGATAATTGATCAATTAACGCAGATAAGACGTCGTCAGGCGTCTTTTTTATTATGATTTTAGTCAGTTGAGTTCGCTTGCGAACAAAACAAAAAACTACCTGGCAGGCAAGTAAGCAACAAAGGTTATATCAAAAAATCACCTCCGTACTATAAATAGCGTTGTTCAGACATAAAATAATACGAGATGAAATAGTTAACTTAGTGAAGAATATGTTGTTGGTGATATTACTGTACGAGTTGGAAAGTATTATGCGAAAATAGCTGAAGCACTTACACCGCTATTAAAATGGGCTGAAATACCTGCACAAGCAGTTGAGGATTCAGTATATAGAATTCTATATACTTTTTGAATTAGCAGCTCTGAAGCGAGAACTATCGGGCATGCAATTCAAACTATCATCAATCTAATAGTCTAGGAAGAAGGATCATATAGAATGAAAAATACACCGGATAGAGATATTATATCCGAGAGGATTATTAAGGGATTCGTATATGAGCCGAAGATACTGGTTCATGCAGTTTGGAGATTGCTGAGTATTTAGGGCATACTATGCACATAAATAAGAGGCTTGAAATAGTATTGAAGAATGTAGAACTATTTATATGACATCCCAAAGTGACGTAGCAAAAAAGTGAAAGTCCGATGAGAGACGACCGGAAATTTGAAAAAGGGTAAATATAATCCACCACTTGTTCTTGCATGGAAGATTAATGATGTTTTCTGAATGGCAATAGAAGAGGGTTTTATTTCGATTGCCTAAGAGGAGAGGCGGAGATTTATAATGAGAAAATTTATTAAAATTATAGAGAAACTAAAATGGCTTGGCTTATTAGGACTTCCGATTTTTATATCAGATCATTTAATTTGGAAAATCTTATGGTTATTTTGGTTATTTGCCATTTTAGAATTACTTTTGAAACTTCCCGTAACTATACAGTTACTTGAACAATCACTATCAATGCTCATAACACCTATTATTGATAAGCCGGTACCCAGCTTAGAGCATTATAATGGGAAAATAAAGTATTCTCTTCCCTTCAAAGGTAAGTGGGTTGTAATAAATGGAGGGGTAACCAAGCCATTGTCTCATTCGTGGTCTATTAATTGACAAAGATATGCTTATGACTTCATTAAGTTGGATCAAAATGGAAAAAGCTACTCAGGAGATCCAATGGATTTAAATTCATATTATTGTTATGAGGAAGACATTTTAGCTCCTGCTGATGGTATGATTGTGAAAATTTATAATCATCAAAAAGATTCAAGTATTATGAAAAACAATGAAACGGATCCTTTAGTAAAAAATTTGGCAGGGAACTATATTATTATCAAACATGAGGATAACGAGTATTCATTTTTCGGACATTTAAAACCACATAGTATCGTCGTCAAAGAAAATGAAAAAGTTAAACGAGGACAAAAAATAGCACTATGTGGGAATTCAGGCAATACTACAGAGCCGCATTTTCACTTTCAAATACAAAATAAAGAGAGTTTTATCTTTTCTTCGGGCATACCAATTTGTTTTGAAAATTTACAAATAGCAGAAACTGTAAATCATAGTCAGTATGATGACAGAGTTTTGCCGGAAGAAAAAACACATCGTGATAGGTGTCAGTATATCCATCGAGGTCAAACTGTTTCGAATAACTAAGTTCAATAGTTAGGTAGTAGTTATGAGTTCTTTCAGTATAACGGAAATTGATTTACATGCTGTAAGATGATTTAGGTCAGTTTACAAGGAACTACACGCAGACCACGAAACGGGGGCTGCTGACAACAAATAAAGGCTGAGTATCAAGCACCGGGGAAGTGCGAGATATTCAGCCTGTTTTGTTGTCCGGGGTTTCCAAAGGGGCTTGCCCCTTGGCACACGACTTTGCTTGCAAAGTGTAGTGTGTTATACGCTCTGTCGGCGTTGCCGTGAAAATGTCGTTGCTGCCGGGGAGGGCAAGGGCATTTGGAGCGGCAGGAAAACAGTGCTGTAATTGCGTGGCGTGGAGCCGCAAGTGCAGGGCTGTTTTCATCAGCAGATAGGGTGTATATGGCACCCCGTCTTTCGTTCCACGCTGGACTTCGGGACAAATTGTCCCGAACGTGTAGCTGCACTTCCATAAAAAACTGAAATGGGCGGGAAGCCGTTTTAGGGCTTTCTCGCCTTGATTACCCATCAGCAAAGGCGGCGGGACTGTCAACGGTGGCGAATTTATGCGCCGTTAATCTTGACTGTTAACTGGCCTGACTGGATTTGCTATCTCCCCGATAAACCGTAAATTGTAAAGCTGTTTTAATCATCCAACGCAGAAGAACCACTGCTTCTGTTGGACAAAATATAGTAGCCATCTTGGATTTCGGTAATCCCACCGCCAAAACTCCAGCCGGTAGACTCTACAAAGCCGATAAACTCTCTCCAAAATTCATCTTCTGTCACTTCTGGTGACACCTCAACACAACCCTTTATTTCAAATTATTTTCTCATGTATACCTCCATAAATTCTAATTTAATTAAGCCTTTGGGTCCCTAATTGTAATTGTTCGATGTTCAACGTACCTTTATCATCAAGGAAATGATTTATTTCGGAATCTCTTATTCCCAAAATAATGTTATCACCCACTTGTAAGTCTTGAATCGAAATCTGCTTCACTTCACCACTTTTGTAATTGTAATAAATCATAGGAATATCATCACAAGAAATAACGCATCCTTCTCCTAAAAAGCTATCTGCATCTGTACCGTTTACAGTGATTTGCAACCTTTCTGTATCAAGCTCTGCAATAGCAGCATTTACTCCTAAATGCAAAGTATCGGTAGTATCGTTACACGCAGCCAATCCCATCATACAAATTGATAACATAAATAGACTTACTATCTTTTTCATACCTTACCGCCTCTAATCCTGATTTTCATTTTTTTACTTCAACTTTTTCTTCATTGGTTATTCTTGTAGTCACACACAAGAATAACCGCTCCAAGGATGAGAACAAATAAAAAAATTATTGCTGGAAACCACAATGCCCTATCTAACATAGTGTAAATATATCTTCCTGGCGGAGTAATCCAACTATCTACTGGATTGATTGCCGCAACTGCAAACATAATACTAACGCCTATAACTCCACCTAAAAATAAAAAACCACCAATTAAAGTTCTTCTCCCTTCGATTAGCTTCGACTAACCAAAGTATACTGCTTCACATAGGCAACTGTCAGTGATTATGATGCGCATAATTTTTCTTATGGATATTTATTAATTCTAGGCTATCCACCATGTTCCATCTGGGCGCTGTTGCAAGCAACCGAGCGTCTCTGATAAAACAGTTCCATTAAAATCTCTCACAATCACTTTTTCATAATATTTATATTCTTCGGTTGCACAGTCGTTTCCATTGTCCCAGCCTTCTTCTACCCAGTCAGACAGATATAATTTTCCGTCCGCTATCATAGTTACACTTTTATTGGGGTTCTTGGAAAATCTAAAATTTTCTGGATAGTAGCAGAGAAACTCATCGTCCTCGCTCGTAATGTAAACATTCTCCCCGATAATACTCAGATTATAAAGGTCTACATCTGTTATATTAAGTTGTGTAATCATCTCCGGGATTTTATCTGGAAGATATTTAAACAGAATAACACATTCCGCTGTTTTTGAAATGGATCGTAAACTTTACCATTGGTTTTAATACTAAGGCTAAACGCAAACCTCGGCCTAACCAGAGATTTTTTGCTTAGCATAATTTCTGTAGTAGGTTAAGGTTTTGTTTTAAGGTTGCACGTAGCGTGTAAATTTAAGTCTACTAAAAAAGAGATAGCATGACCTATCTCTTTTTTAGTGTTTTATTTATCGTTGTCATCGCCGATACCGATGGATTTTCGGAACTTGGCCCAAGAGCCTTTGAATTTGGATTTGGCATCATCAAAAGTGTGTTCCATACTTTCTGTGGTGAACCGCTCTCTAAAGGACGGCGTTGGATTTTCGACGTGAGCGTCTTGGTGGTGTTTCGACGCTTCGCCTTCGGAGATAAAATCGGACATGGTACGGCGAGAGGCCGGATGTGGCGGCTTGATACCGAAGGTATCCACTTCCAGAGGCTGCTCCGTTGGCGTAGGCTCAGCGTCAAGAAGACTGTCACGGTGTACAGAGCTTGACGGCATGACAGGTTCATCTGCGGGGTTCGGTTGGGAGGTTGGCGGTACTGGCTTGTCGAGGTGAGTCGGTGTGTCGGTTTCGTCGTCATCGCCAAATCCGAAGAGTTCTTTTAAACTGGTGCCAAGGCTTTTGTCTTTCTTAGCTGACGGGTCGTGGGGTGTGCTTGGTGGTGTAACGGTTGCAGTGTGGCGACGATGTTTCTTTTCCCGGCGGGCCAGACGTTCACGGCGGCGGGCTTCAAATGCTGCATCGGTGTCCTCAGAAAGCTCAAGAGGTTCAGCACCCACAAAGAGCGGGGCATCACCGGTTTGTGTCGTTACCGTATAGGCGGTGTCGTCAAAGGTCGTCGTGGCTTGTGGCATCTTGTAATCGGTGATGGGAATCTCCGTTGACGCTACATCTTCCGGTTGTGAGCGGAGGGTGGTTTGATAGGCTGGCGGCTCATGAAGCTCAGGCGTCGCGGTCTGAGACGCTTCGTCATGCTCGGCGTCGTGTTCCAAGGCTTCTTTCTCTTTATAGAGGGCACCGGAAGTGTTGATAATGTCTTCCTTCATGGCTTCAGCCACGTCGTCGGGCACCGGTTCGACGTCGACCTTTGGCGTTTCTGTCTCAGATGTGGAGACGGCGTCCTCGGTCAGCTCGTGATAGAAGTCCTTCGCCGTAATCTTTTCTTCATAGTAGAGCTTCTCAATAGTGGCGTCGATGTTCGGCGCATTCTTGCGCAGCAGCTCACCGCGGATGGCATTGAGAATGGTAATTTTTTCAGCATCGTAACTGTCCAGAAGTTCTTTGACATCTTTTTCAATAATCTTTGTGATGACAGGGTTGGTGGTGTTATCCAAAAGGGCCACGGAGAGGACGTCATTTTTAACGACTGTGTTCATCCGTGCGGTAGAGTCGTGGGTCACATCACAACGCTCGTAGAGGAGGTTTTTCTTCATGGCTTTGTCCTCTAACGTATTGTTCAATTCAAAATTGGACGTGGCAATGACTAAAAAGTCATAGCCGAAGAATTCAAAGCTGTCGTCGAGGACGAGCTCTTTTAAATGGAGCTGAGGGTTGTCGTCCAATTTTTTAATATCTTCGACAAAAGACTCGTTAATGGCGTAGACTTGGTAATCCGTCGCCAACAGATCTTTGATGCGGCCGAATGCCAAAAGGCCTCCGCCAAGGACCAGCGCGTTGCGCTCTTTCGTATCCAAACTGATAGGTAAGTATCTCATGTTGTCACCTCAAAAAAGATTTCATAATTAGTTATAGTTTACCCTATTTACAGACTGCTGTCACTTTGGAACCACTTCTTAATAATACTGTAACATTTCAAAAAAGCGGATATGCTATAATAGAAGCATAAAAAGGAGGTTACTATGCAATCCATTCACATGAAAAAAACTTTGGCAGTGGCATTGACAGCCGTTGTGCTGATGCCAAGTGCACTTCAAGCAAAAACCTTTAAAGACGTAACAAAGGATGGTCCTTACAGCTGGGCATACTCATATATAGACACACTTAGTGACCAAGGGATCATCAAAGGTTACGGCGATGATACGTTCAGACCGGATAATTCTGTGAGCGTGGAAGAAACGTTGGAGCTCATTAAAGAACTCAACAATCCGTCTGCGTCGGAATTGTCCGAGGCTCGCAGTAAGTACAGCAGCAACATCCGTGCAGCAGGCATTGCGTCATGGGCAGAAGATGCTGTGGCTTATGCACTCTCCAAAGGCGTGGTCACCACCGGTGAACTGTCTGAAATGGCAGACAAAAAATTCTTTGTGGAAAGCGAAGGCAAAATTCATCCGGATCGCAACTCGATTGCCGTCTATTTCGGACGGGGACTGGGTCTGGATGCCAACGGCGATCAGTCGCTCCTTCGTCACGATGACAAAGACCGCATTCCTGCCGGGACGCGAGGCTATCTGGCCAGCTTAGTCAAAGCAGGCATCTTTGCATCGACAGGATCCGACGGCAAGTTTGAAGGTACGCGTTATATTCGCCGCAGTGAAATGGCTAAGATCACCAAACTGTCCTATGACTATTTAGCTGATGAAGGTCAAACGGCGACAGTGGAAGGGACAGTCGTTCTCGCTACGAAAGCCAACGGTATCAACAGCATTATCATTGAGAAGAAAGACAAGACACAGCTGCAACTGAAAGTGGACAGCAAAACCGTCTACAAAGAAAATGGCAAGACGATTGCCTTTAGTGATATTAAAGCGGATCAGGACGTGAAGATCACCTATGTGACAAGCACCAACTCATCCCGCAGCAATGTCATCACCACTCTGGACGTGGTCAATTCCGCGCAAGACTATGCCGGATATATCACCTCCCGGACGACTGACGGTTTCAGTGCCAAGTACACTAAAGCCACGACGACCATGGATCTCACCGGGGCCACGACGATCGCAACAACCATGAGCAGTAACTTTAAAATGGCATCAGGGGCAAAACTCTACGTTCTCGGCGTAGAGACGCAACCGTCTCAATTGAACCTGGACGATATGATTCTCTTCAGTGCCGATGCTAAGGGCGCCGTCAAAACGGCGGTAGTTTTCCCGCGAAACGGTCGTGTTAACGGCGAAGTGGTCAGTATCTCACAAGCGGACACCAACGGTCGGGAAACCATTGTCTTAAAGCTGCAAGACGGTAAGAACTATACTTTCTATGGCAACACGTACAATAACTATAATCCGTTCTATGGCAATACGTCTCAATTTAACGGCGTGAGAGTGGGTCAAAAGGTCAGCTTCAGCACCAACTATAAACTCATCACCGGGACGGTGGACAACTTCCAAGGCGCCACATTGGCCGGACAAGTCGTCAACGTACAACGGAACGGCTACATGAACAGTTATGAAGTGACGGTGCGCAGCAACGGCATGGATACACGCTTCTATGTGGACAGCACCACCCGTTTTGAAATGGGCGGCTTGTTAAACAATCAGTACAATCCGCAAAATCTGTTGCATCGCTATGTCGTTGTCGAACGCAATGGCAACTATGCTACAGTCATTCGGGAATCCAACGGCAGCGATCAGTTTATCGTGCGAGCTAAAGTGCTCAACGTTCGGACCAATAATGGTGAAATATCCTTCCCTGGAACTACACCGAATGCTACCGGCTATATCTACAGCATGCAAATTTTAAGCTCCAACAACCCGCGCTTGAACGCTTACTCTCAGTTTGATCTTCAAGGCGATCTCTACACCACCTTTAGACAAGGTGAAGTGTTGGAAATCACCGGCGTGCTGGATTATCAAGGTAGAGTCACTCAAGTTATGAACGTGACCCGTACCAACTCGTATCAACCGAACGGATGGTATTCCTATTAATCGGCGACGAACGGTATCAAAAAACCGACCCATTGGGTCGGTTTTTTTAATAGAAACGTGGCTCGGGGATGTTTGATATGGCGTCGTTAGTCAAACACACCTTGGTCGTCCCAGGCTTGAAGTGTCGTCGCACTGTATCCCAGGGCGCTTAAGAGGTCGTAGGTGTCTTTGCCGGCAGGTTCGCCGATGTGATCATACCGGTTGTCAGTGCGTGAGAAGTGAATCGGACAGGCGACTTGTCTGATCGTGCGTCCGTTGTAGTCCAACGATGTCACCATGTCTCTTGCCTCGGTTTGAGGATTGAAGAGCGCTTCCTCCAAAGTCAGCACCGGTTCGACACAGCAGTCTTCATCCTTAAAGAGCGCTGTCCAGTAGCTGAGCGGTTCGCCCTTAAAGTGACGGCGAAGGGATGCTTTCAGCTCGGGATCTCGTGTGTACGGACCGGCTTCTTTTAAACCGGCTACAGGCACAAGCTCGCAAAAGCGATTGAAAAACTTCGGTTCAAGAGGGGCGACACTGAGGTACTCGCCGTCTGCCGTCTCGTAGAAGTCATAAAGGTTGGAACCGTTAAAGGGTTCGCCTTCTCGCCGAGGCTCGTCGCCGCCGGCAAGGTAGTTGACAGCACTCAACGTATTTAAAGGCAGCAGCGCATCGATCATGGCCACGTCCACGTGTTGACCCAGACCGCTGACATGGCGTTCGTTGACGGCGCTAAGAAGTCCGATGATACCGTGGAGGGCGCCGCCGGCGAGATCACCCACTTGAGTGTTCATCAGGGACGGACCTGAGGCTGTTCGTCCGCTGGCGTGCATGATGCCGCTTCGAGCGAGGAAGTTGATATCGTGGGCTGCACGGTTCTTAAGGGGGCCGGTCTGTCCGTAGGCGGTGATGGAGACGTAGATAAGACGAGGGTTTAGCGCTTTTAACGTCTCATAGCCAAGGCCCAGCCGCTCCATGACGCCGGGTCGAAATTGTTCGATGAGAATGTCATAGTCTTGTATCAGTCGTTTGACAATCGCCACGGCTTCCGGCGTTTTTAAATTCAGCGACAGCGCTTTTTTGTTCCGGCCCAGCCATGCGCCGGGAGCGGTCAAGGTATCGTCCAGAGCCTCGCCGGATTCAAAGACCAAATCGTACCGGGATTTGGAGCTGATCCGCACCACCTCGGCACCCATGTCCGCCAACATGACTGTGGCGAAGGGTCCGGGCAGGAGGGTGGTAAAGTCTAAAATTTTTAAATTGGATAAACTGTGATCCATAGGGCCTCCTTTTTTTGTAGCGTTAGCAAGTGTGGTTACAAAATACATACCCGAAATAAAAAGAACGCATGTTTCAAAAATGGTTTTTTTGTGGTATGCTAAGCACAGGTGAACACTATGGAACTCAATGAAAAATTGGAAATTTTAACCGATGCGGCAAAGTATGATGTGAGCTGTTCTTCCAGCGGCTCCTCGAGACGAAACAAAGGCGGACTGGGCAACGGCCACATCAGCGGTATCTGTCACAGTTGGAGTGAAGACGGCCGGTGCATTTCCCTTTTAAAAATTTTATATACCAATCACTGCATTTACGACTGCGAATATTGTATCAACCGTCGCAGTCACGACACGCCTCGGGCGGCCTTTACGCCTCGGGAAGTGGCGGAGCTTACGGTGAATTTTTATAAGCGCAATTATATTGAGGGTCTCTTTTTGAGCTCGGGGGTGCTGCGAAATCCCGACTACACCATGGAGCAGCTTATTGAAGTGGCACGCTTGCTAAGAGAAGAGTATCGCTTTAACGGCTACATTCACATGAAAGCCATTCCGGGATGCAGTGAAGCGCTGACCTATCGTCTCGGACATCTCATCGATCGCATGAGCGTCAATATTGAGCTCCCCACGCGGCGGAGTCTGGCCCTGCTTGCTCCGGACAAGAAGTACTCGGATATCTTGCGCCCCATGAGTCAGGTGAGCCGGGCGCTTGTGGCTACAGCTGATGCCAAAAAGACGTTAAAGCATACGCCGAAGTTTGTCCCGGCAGGTCAGACGACACAGATGATTATCGGCGCCGGCGGTGAAGATGACAGGGACATTCTAAACCGTGCCGAGTCGCTCTATAAAGACTATGCGCTAAAGAGAGTGTACTACTCCGCTTTTGTGCCGGTGGTGAAGAGTCCGTACACGGCAGGCATTGCCAAAGCCCCTCTTCTTCGAGAACACCGGATTTATCAAGGTGACTGGCTGCTGCGATTTTATGGATTCAGCGCGCAGGAGCTTTTAAATGAGAGGACACCGAATTTTAATTTGGCGCTGGATCCCAAGGCCAACTGGGCGGTGGAACATGTAGAAAACTTTCCTATTGAAGTGAATCGGGCGACATATGAGGAGCTCATGCGCGTGCCGGGGTTCGGCCGGACGTATGCCCGGCGGATTATTCAGGCGCGCAAGTTTGCGGCGCTGACATATGACGGGTTAGAAGCGCTTAAAATTTCCACGAAGCGGGCCAAGCATTTCATCACTGTGAACGGTGTCTATCGAGGAAGCCGTTTTACCAGTAAGGCGGAGCTTAAAACGATTATGGGGGCGCTGGATCCGATGGGCCGGGAACAGCTGAGCTTTTTTTGAAGTACCTCTACGACGGCACCTTTGAAGGCTTGCTCACGGTGGTCTTTGATGGGTATAAAGTGTTAGACGCCGTCCATATCGGCGTGGACGGCGGGCAGTTGGATTTCTTTGAGACCATCAAGGTGACGACGGATTTTGACAAGGCCAAAAGAGTGGCCCAAGGCGTGGAAGGACGCTTCGGCAAAGCAGTTCTCACCGACTTGCATAAAATTTTTCTCTCGAAGTTTGAGGACAAGGATGACACCATCGGGCAAGTCATCTATGGTCTCTACCACCACGGTCCGCAGTATCTTCAGTCCGCCGAGCACGGGGCGATACGGTACCGGGAGATAGTAAAGAACTATACAGCTGAAGCCCACAGCTATAAGGGACTTCTGCGCTTCATGGTCATACAGGACGGCGTACTTTATGCGCCTTTTGAGCCGGAGAATGACCTGCTCGTTTATGTAACACCTCACTTTATACGGCGTATGCCTAACGAGTCGTTTCTCATTCACGATGTTCGGCGTAGCAAGGCGGCGTGTTATGCCGAAGGACGGTGTGAGATTCTTCATGTGGCGGAGCTTGCCGTTGAGATCGGTGCGAGTGAACAGGCTTTTCAAAAGCTTTGGAAAAATTTTTACGATACGGTTGCCATTCCGGCGCGGTACAACCCCAACTTGATGCAGTCCAATATGCCTAAGCGCTATTGGCGCTACCTACCTGAGAAAAAAGGATGATATCATGATAAAACCTGGCACGTTTAAAGCATTGGAAGCAAAGCTGAACAACTACGCTGTAGCGGATTTGGAGCGCTACATGGAGGCCACGTATCCGGGCGCGGTGATGACGGCGGCCAAGTCGCTGGATTTGAAGGATTTTTTACAGACAGATTTTGTCAGGAGCAAAAATAACTGCTCACTGGTGGCGATGACACGTCTGATCAATTATCACGACAAGGAGGATGCCCATGACGACGATGCGGTGTATGCTCAGATCTATGCCATTGCGAGGAGCTATGGGTTTAGTGAAGACTATGGCACCATGCCCACGAAAATTGACAATATCCTTCGAGACTACTACGGGCACTATCGTGTGGCGGTGAGGTCTCAAGGCCACTATTTCGGCAACTTCTACAACCCGCTCAAGAGGGAGATTGATCTCAACCGACCGCTGATCATGTCCATCGCCTTCGGCAAGTATCGCAATCACACGGTCACTGTGAGCGGATACCGGATGTATCGTTGGCGCGGCTTGACGATAAAGGTGATTGAGATCTATGACGGCTGGCGCCGCATGCCGGCCTATATTGACTACAATGCCTTTGACCACAGTTTACTCTCTTCAGGGGTGTGCTCGTACAACACGCTGAGCTTCAAAGCTGAATAAATGGACAAAAGATTCTCATTTCGGGAATCTTTTTTGTATTCAGGGTCGGATTGTAAGCTATAATGGACAAGAGGTGATTTAAGTTGATCCAACAGTTTTTTGTGCTGACGGTCTGTCTGTTTATGGGACATATGGTGAATGTGGTGCTTAGCACGCCCATTCCCATGGTGGTGTGGGGCATGCTCTTTCTATTCAGTGCTCTGTACTTCAAAATTCTGCCTGTGGATGAGGTGGAGCAGGCTTCGTCAGGACTTTTAAAATACTTTGCCTTCTATTTTCTGCCGGCGGGAGTTGAAATTATGAATGAGTATCACACCATGGACGGCAAGGTGGTACACATTGTCGTGCTCCTCATTCTCTCCACCGTCATCACCTTGTCGGTGACGGCGCTGGTGGTCGACAGGGTGATAAGGAGGCTCTCATGAGACCCTTTATTGATACGGTGTATTTCGGCATTCTGCTCTCCTGCGGAGCGTATCTTCTGGGCCTTGGCATCGCCAAGCGTGTGCGTTCGCCACTGGTCAATCCGCTGCTTTTAGGCATTGCGTTTACTATCCTTGCCTTGGTGGTGTTGGATGTGGATTTCGATACCTATAACAACGGTGCCAAGTATATTTCCTTTCTCGTGGCGCCGGCGACAGTGAGTCTGATGGTGGAACTGTACAAAAATTTGTCTGTGCTGAAAAAAGATGTCGTGCCTATTTTGGTAGGCATTGTCGTGGGCTCCGTCACGGCCCTTGCCAGTACCGTGATACTTGCTAAAGCCTTTGGATTGAGTGAGCTTCTTACCACGTCCGTGCTGCCTCATTCCGTGACGACAGCTATCGCCATGCCGTTGTCGGAGCAGTATCAGGGCAACGGCACCCTAGCCGTCATTGCTGTGATGGTGACAGGGATTACCGGAGCTGTTCTCGGTCCGGTGCTGTTAAAGGCATTAAAAATCACCCATCCTGTAGCCAAAGGCGTAGCCATCGGCACAGCGTCTCACGCCGTGGGCACGTCAAAAGCTCAGGAGATGGGTGAAGTGGAAGGTGCAATGAGCGGACTGTCCATCGCCATTGCAGGATTGGTGACGGTGGTGGTGATGCCCCTCGTCATGATCGTAGTGCACTGGTTAGGATAAAAAGTTCAGCTGCACATGGTCCGGCTCGGTGAAGTTGCTTGCAGTAATACCGATGAGGCGAAGTTTCTCCCCGTGGTAGTGTTCGTCAAAGAGTGCCAAGCTCTTCTCAACAAGGTCCGAAACGGTATAGATGGGACTTAAGTAGGTCTTTGAGCGTGTTATCGTTTTAAAGGTGTGGTCTTTGAGCTTCAGAGTTAAAGTCTGAGGGACGAGATGTTTGCCGTTGAGATCCATGTCCAGTTCTTCGGCATAGCGTATCAGCTGTTGTCTAAGAAAAGCTCGGTCACGTGTGGGCATGAATGTGCGCTCCACACCTGTGGACTTCATAGCGCGAACCGGAGTCACCGGCCGAGGATCGACGCCGCGAATACGATGGTAAATGTCCCGGCCCATTTTACCGAAGAGGTGCTCTAAAAAGGGCAAATCCAAAGTCAGGAGCTCATCAATGGTGTTGATCCCAAGTTCCCGCAGACGATCTTGGGACTTGCCGCCGAGACCGTGGACCTTTTTAATGTCCAACGGCCGCAAGATATCCGGCACGTCCGCCGGAGTGATCACTTTGAGACCATGGGGTTTGTTCCAATCACTGGCGAGCTTTGCGAGAAATTTGTTGTAGCTTACACCGCAGCTCACACTGAGTCCCGTAGCATCATATACGGCCCTTTGAATGGCCGGCGCAACTGCTTCACCGTCACGGACCAAAAGATAGCACTCGTCAATGGAGACTTTTTCAACGGTGGGAGAAAAGCGGCGAAGAACTTGGAAAACTTCCTTGGATTTTTCCAGGTAGCGGCTTCGATGGCCGGGGACTACGGTGAGGTCGGGGCAGAGGTTTCGTGCCATAAAAAGGGGCATGGCGGAATGAAGTCCGAACTTGCGCGCCTCATAGTTTGCCGTGGTGATGATACCTCGCTCGGAGCGTCCTGCGACAACTACCGCCTTGCCTTTGAGGGTGGGGTCATCCAACTCTTCAACGGCGGCAAAAAAGGCGTCGATATCCATATGAATAATAGGTAACGTATCAGAATCCGAATGTATGTTCATGACAGTATTGTATCAGAAGCGGTTTGACTTCTCAACACGAAAGAAAAGGAGACACCATGACACGACTGGCATTATTTGACTTTGATAAAACATTGACTACGGAAGACACCATGGCCATCCTCTGGCGCTATTTCTTTCGCACGAAGCGGCGGCGTGACGTACTGTCCTGTGTGGGCGGTGTGGCACGCGGTGGCCTCTCGTATATTCACAAGGGCGACTTCAATGCCTTTAAAGGGGACATGGTGCAAATTCTGCGTCACTTCTCGGAAGGGGAACTGGAGGCCTTTGCGGACTACGTCTATGGGAATCATATGCTTCACGACGGCGTGGCGGCGTTAAAGGCTTTGGATGTGGAGTATAAAATGTTGGTCTCCGCATCGCCAATTAATTATTTAAAATATTTCGCCAAGTATCTGGACTTCGACGTGATTATCGGCACTGACCTCGACAGTTACTATCGCATTGAAGGGACGAACAACAAAGGTTATGAAAAAGTGCGGCGAATTCAGGCACATTTAAAATCCAAAGGCCTGACGATCGACTACGATAGGTCGATGGCCTTTTCCGATTCGTATAAGGCCGACCGCCCGATGTTGGAGCTGGTGGCGAATCGCTACCTTATCAATTCCAAAGTTCAAAAGCCGGGTTATGATCATCTTACCTGGCGCTGAAAGCAACCTCTTGACACGACGGTGTGAAGAGGTTTTAAAATGCAAAAAAAAAAGAACACCCTACGGTGTTCTCATGTGGTGCCCAGAACCGGAATCGAACCAGTGACACGAGGATTTTCAGTCCTCTGCTCTACCGACTGAGCTATCTGGGCAAGTGGGACAATACGTCCCTATTATTGAGCTCTTTCTACGAGACCTTCAGTTCTAAGGCATCTTGTGCAGACATAAGCGCGTTTGACAACGCCATCTTTGTTAACCTTAACACGACGAAGGTTAGGTGAGAAACTTCTATTTCCACGTTTGTGAGAGAAAGAAATAGTATTTCCAAAAGTCTTCGTTTTACCACAGTATTCACATTTCTTTGACATAGTGCCACCTCCTTCGATATCCTGTTCATATAACTCGTTTATTCTACCATACCCAAGGCGTAAAATGCAAATGTTATTTTACAAATTTACAAATTGTTTGTCAGACTCCCGGCAGAGTCTGATTTCAAGTGAGATAGGGGAGGTTTTTGTGGGTACACTTCTTACAAAGCCAAGGCTGTGGTATAATAAATCTATATGTAAATGACTTTAGGAGGTGCAATGTGGCACAAAGTATAACCAATGAACTGGGCAACGTCATCGTTGAGAACAGTGTCATCGCCAATATCGCCGGGATCTCCGCCATGGAATCCTACGGCATTGTGGGAATGGCATCCACCAACGCCGCTGACGGACTCTTAGAGATATTGCGTTTTGACAATCTGTCTAAAGGTATAAAAGTCAACACTGAAGAAGGACGACTCACCATTTCACTCCATGTGGTGCTGGAATATGGTGTGCGTATTTCCACAGTGGGAAATAATATAATGGATCGCGTGAAATTTAATGTAGAAAACTTAACAGGACTGACGGTAGATTTTATTGAAGTTTTAGTTGAGGGTATTCGAACGGAGTAAAGTAGGAGCGTACTATGGAAAAAATAAACCCGAACTTGTTCTATGAAGCCATTCATGGTGCTGTAAATTATTTGGTGCTGCACAAGGATGAAGTCAATGCACTGAATGTCTTTCCCGTACCGGATGGCGACACCGGAACCAATATGTCGCTCACTTCGAAATCGGCCCTAAAACAAGTGGAAGCAGTCGGCGAACGTACGGCGGAGTCGTTGTCCAAAGCCTGTGCAAAAGGCTCTCTGATGGGAGCTCGAGGCAACAGCGGCGTCATACTGTCTCAATTTTTGCGAGGGTTCTCTGAAGGCTGTGAAGGCCAAAGCGACCTCTCTGTGGCAGGCCTGGCCTTTGCTTTAAGAAAAGCCAGTGAGACCACATACAATGCGGTGATGAAACCCACGGAAGGCACGATCCTCACCGTAGGGCGGGAGCTCAGCGACTTCGCTGTCAAAAATCACAAGCAGTACACGGATATAGTAGTCTTTCTTGAAGCGATTTTAGCGGCGGCGAACGCCTCCCTCGCGAAGACTCCGGAAAAGCTTAAGGTGCTCAAAGAAGCCGGAGTGGTCGATGCAGGGGGCAAGGGTCTGTGTATCCTCATTGAAGGTGCGCTGCGTGCCCTGAAAGGGGAAGTCATCACCTCAGAAGACGATGAGATTTTAAAGAAGAAAGCTCAAAAAGAGGTCTCTTTCAGCGAAGCCAATGAGGACATCAAGTACGGCTACTGCACGGAGTTCATCATTCACACGGACTACGATGATTTGGAAGCTTTTAAAAAGAAACTCTCACCTTTGGGGGACTGCCTTCTGGTCGTAGGCGGTGGCGGCACGGAGCTCATCAAAGTTCATGTGCATACCAACGAACCCGGCGTTGCACTGCAGCACGCCTTGGAACTCGGACCGCTTCAAGACATTAAGATTGATAATATGCGTTTTCAGCATGCTGAGACGTTGTTTTCTGATGAGCAGGTGGAAGCGGCGAGAGAAGAAGAGACCCATTTGCCGACCAGCCCCCATGAGAACTATGCCCTAATTGCAGTATCCATGGGCAGCGGCATTACGGACATGTTTCAGTCCATCGGCGTCGAGCGGGTAGTTGAAGGCGGACAGACCATGAATCCGTCCACTGAAGATTTCCTCAAGGCTATAGACAGTGTCAGAGCGCATCAGGTTATTTTGTTGCCGAACAACTCCAACATCATTTTGGCGGCGGAACAGGCGGCGAAGATCAGTGCTAAAGATGTCATCGTCATCCCGTCTAAGACGGTGCCGCAAGGTATCAGCGCTATTTTAGGGTTTGATGATGGCGCTGATATTGAGACGAATCGACAAACCATGACCTCTCAGATGGCGGATGTGGTTTCCGCCCAAGTGACTTATGCGGTGCGGGATACGACGATGAACGGCAAGGTTATCGAAAAAGATGACATTATCGGTTTAAGCGGGAAGGAAATTGTAGCGAGCGGCAAGGATATTGATACCGTGACACGAGATTTGATTCGTGATCTTGTCACGGAGGAACACTCCATCATCACGCTTTTTGCGGGCGACGATGTGACTGAGGAGGACAGTGAAGCTCTTCGAGACGCTGTCGCCGAGGAATTCGACGAGCTGGATGTGGAACTGATTCAAGGTAAGCAACCAATTTATTACTATCTTATTGCTGTTGAATAAAGAGGCTAAAGTAGAGAGGAAGCTCTCTACTTTTTTAGAATGAAGGAAAGGCGGTGGGCGATGAACCGAACCGATGCCCTCACCACATTAAAGGGTGTGGGACCTAAAAAGGCACAGAAGCTCAGTGCACTGGGTCTTAGCACGGTGGAAGACTTGCTTTACCATGTCCCCACCGGGTATGAGGACACGCAAAATTTTAAAACCGTAAGCACTGCCGAAGTTGGAGAAAAGGCCACGTTATCTGTCATTATTGACGGCATTACACGGGACAGCTATATCAAAGGCAAACATGTGCTGAGCTTTGAAGCGCATGACAGCACCGGCACGTGCAGCATTACTTTTTTCAATGCGCCGTTTATGAAGAAGTCCGTTCACATCAAAGGACGCTACGACATCTACGGCAAGATTAACCGTTTTAAGCACCAAATTCAAATCGCGTCGCCGAAGATGGAGCGTGCCGGGGCGGGCAAAGTCATTGGGACTTTGGTGCCTAAGTACAGTCTTACCCACGGCCTTTCCAATACCGAGCTTGCGAAACTCATCGCCCCACTCCTCGGGACACGTCTCTTTGACGATCCCATTCCTAAGGGACTTCGCGACAAGTACGGGCTCAAGGAGAAAAACGAGGCGCTTGCCGTTCTGCATCATCCCGACAATCCCACGGAACTCATGGCAGCCACACAGCGCATGGCCTATGAAGAACTGCTGTTATTACAGTTAAAGACCGGGTTTAATCGGGATAAAGTCCGGGTTATGAAGCCGATGCGAGTCGATGAACGGGTGGATGACTTTATCGCGTCTCTCAGTTTTGAGCTCACTGAGGGACAGCAGGAGGCTGTTGAGGAGATCAAAAAAGACCTCGCCTCCGGGAAAAAGATGAATCGCCTGCTTCAAGGGGATGTAGGCAGCGGCAAGACGATTGTCGCCATTATCACCATGGTCATTGCCGCCATCAACGGCTATCAGTCCACCATTATGGCGCCTACGGAAATCTTGGCAAAACAACATTTGGAAAGCTTTCGCAGTGTTCTTGAACCTTTCGGCATGAAGGTGGAACTGCTCGTAGGAAGCACGTCGGCGAAAAACCGCAGGCGGATTCTCTCGGATATTGAAATGGGAGCGGTGGATGTACTCATCGGCACCCATGCGCTTTTAGAAGAACGGGTGCAGTTTTACAACTTGGGCCTCACTGTCACGGACGAACAACATCGTTTCGGAGTGCGTCAACGGCAAAGTCTTATGACCAAGACGCCGTCACACACCTTGGTTATGAGTGCGACGCCTATTCCCCGGACGCTTGCTTTAGTGCTCTATGCGGATCTTGATATCTCGTTAATTAAGACTATGCCTAAAGGCCGCATCCCCATCACCACTACAGCCATCAGCGCCGGTATGATTCCCAAGGCTTTGGATTTTATCGAAGGCGAACTGAATCAGGGGCGCCAAGCGTACATTGTCTGTCCCCTCATTGAAGAAGGGGTACTCAACTTAAACGATGCCACTACGGTCTATGACACTCTGAAGGAACGGTTTCAGCACCATCGTGTGGCGCTGCTTCACGGTAAGATGAATCCTCAGGAGAAGTCCGAGATCATGGCGCAGTTTGCCGGAGGCGACGTGGACGTGATGGTCGCCACCACGGTCATTGAAGTGGGGGTGAACGTCCCCAATGCCACGGTGATGATGGTCTATAATGCGGAACGTTTCGGCTTGGCACAGCTCCACCAGCTTCGGGGCCGTGTGGGACGCGGGGCTAAAAAGAGCTATTGTATTCTTTACAATGCCGGTACGTCGGACATTTCATGGGAGAGGATGAAAGTGATCACCGGCTCGACGGACGGATTTTATGTGGCGGAAGAGGATTTAAAGCTTCGCGGCGCCGGAGAACTGTTCGGCACACGGCAGTCCGGGGTAATGAGTCTTCGTTTTGCCGATGTGCTGCGAGATGTGAAGATACTTAAAATTGCAGCCGAAGATGCCAAGGCTATTTTGAAGACAGATCCCGACTTGGAACAAGCGGATCACCAACTCCTCAAAACCGCACTAATGGACGTATTCAAGAAAGATGAAGGCTTAAATTAGAATTGTACACCATTTGCCATTGTGGTAAAATAGCAGTACTTGGAGGGAAAATGAGAGTTATTGCAGGACAGAAACGGGGACTGAAGTTGGATTCGCCTCAAGGTGTGAGCACACGTCCTACGGAGGATCGCGTTAAAGAAAATGTCTTTAACATTTTGGGACAGCAGTTTTTTGATGCCAAGGTGTTGGATCTTTTTGCAGGTACCGGTCAAATCGGCATTGAATTTCTCTCACGAGGTGCAGCGGCTGCGACGTTTGTGGAAAAAGATCCGGCGGCAGTGAAAGTGCTTCGGCACAATCTCACAAAGTCCGGCTTTGACGGCACCGTGGTGGCGGCAGATGTTGTGGAGAGCCTGAAGCGAGTTAAGGGTACCTTTGATTATATCTACATGGATCCGCCCTATCAAGACCATGATCTCTATGTGAACGTGGCTGAGGCCATTTGTCAAGGTGAGATGCTGGACGGGATATTGATTGTGGAAAATCCCTCGGATCACGTCCACGATCTTGGCGACTACTTTACCTTAGTCAAAGAAAAAAAGTACGGTTCCACCACCGTCAGTTTTTGGAGCAATCAATGAAAGTTATCTATGCCGGGAGTTTTGATCCGGTGACCAACGGACATCTGGATATTATTCACCGGGCAAGAAATATATTTGGGGAAGTCATTGTTGCCGTGTTGAAGAACACACGCAAGACCTCACTGTTCTCCGTGGAAGAGCGCCTGGAGTTTTTAAAGACACTCTTAGGGGAAGAAGAAGGCATTGAAGTGGATGCTTTTGAAGGCCTTTTGGTGGATTATGCACGGGAAAAAGACTGCAGCACCATTGTTCGGGGCCTTCGCAGCGCCGATGATTACTTAAGTGAATACTCTCTCGCCATGGCCAATATGCACTATAAAGACGGCGTGGAGACTGTGTTTTTGCTCGCAAGCAATGAGCATTTGTTTGTCAGCTCAACCCTTGCAAAAGAAGTGGCCACGTTTGATGGCGACTTATCCCTTTTTGTGCCCGATATTGTGGGACAAGCCATGAAGAAAAAACTAGGAGGCAAGCTATGAATTTAATGGAACTCGTTGAAGAACTGGAAGATCTTGTGGAAACATCCAGCCAAATCCCGCTGACGGGCAAGGTGATGTTTGATCGTGAAGAATTTTTGGAAGTCATTCATGAAATGCGTTTGCAAATTCCTCGCGAAGTGCAGGAAGCAAAACAAATTTCAAGCAGCAAAGATTCCATCTTAGAATCTGCACAATCTGAAGCCAACAGCATCATTGCCGGTGCGAAAGCCCATGCGGAAGAAATTATTCGAGAAGATGAGCTGGTATTGCAAGCCAATGCTCGCGCTGAAGAAATTTTGGAACGAGCCAACGAAGAATCCAGAGCTATTCGCGAAGGCGCAAGAGACTATGCGGATGAATTGTTGGAAAACACTCAGGTGAATTTATCTGAAATCATTAAAATGCTCAACGATAACCGTCAACAGTTACGCGGTTAAGAGCCGGCACCGTAAGGTGCTTTTTTTATAGGAGGTTTTATGCTCGAACAAGACACAGCTAAAAAATATAGCGAGTTTAAAGTGAAAGAGTTGGGTATCAAACTGGCCCGCCTGGGACGGATTGTCGAACATCTTGAGATACCGGTCCTCATAGTTTTGGAAGGGTGGGAGTCCAGCGGACGGGGCGAAATTATCTACAACATCGTCCGAGAGCTCAACCCCAAGTTCTACGACGTGAAAGTCTTTGAACCGCTCAGTGAAAAAGAAAAAGCCTATCCTGAGATGACACCGTATTGGAATGCCATTCCTGAAAAGTCGCACATTCGTCTTTTCGATCGCTCCTACTACTACGAACTGTTCAATCACAAAGAGGCGTCGGCAGCCTACGACCTCTTAAAACAGGGTATTGAAAACTATGAAAAGGCCCTCTATGATGACTACACCGTCGTGGTGAAATTTTTTGTCAATGTGACAGAAAAGACGCAACGGGAGAACATGGAAGCACTCATTGACGACGGCTATGAACAAGTTTATGTGGAGAAGTTGGATCGTGAACAGAACAAGCACTACGAGGCCTATGCCAAACGCTTTGAGCACGGACTGGAAGCTACGAACTACAGCTTTGCGCCGTGGCATATTCTGGACGGAGCGGATGTGAAAGAAGCCTCCAAAGAAGCCTTGGGGATTTTAATCGATCAGCTACAAATCGGCATCGAGCGGATGCTTCGCCGACGGGAAGGCGGTATGCGTCTGGTTCGCCATTACCAAGGGGACAGACATCCGCTTGCCGAACTGGATCTCACCAAAACTTTGAGTGAAGACGATTATGATGCCCAGTTAAAAGATCTGCAAAAAGACGCGGCGGATTTACAGCTCAAGCTTTTTATGGCCAAAGTGCCTACGGTGTTAGTCTTTGAAGGGGTAGATGCGGCAGGCAAGGATGGCAGTATTGAGCGGCTTATCAAACGGATGGATCCTCGTATGGTCAAAGTCCACGCTATCAGTGCGCCCAGTGCCGAAGAGAACAGGTACCACTACCTGTGGCGATTCTACAAGCGTCTGCCGGAAGACGGGAAGATGAGCGTGTTCTCCAGATCCTGGTACGGTCGGGTGATGGTGGAACGGGTGGAAGGCTTCGCCGAAAAAAATGAATGGGAACGGGCCTATAAAGAGCTGCCGCAGTTTGAAAAAGAACTCTATGACCATGGCGCTTTGGTGCTGAAATACTTTGTCATGATTGACAAGGACACACAGCTCACACGGTTTGAGGACCGGGAAGACGATCCGGACAAACAATATAAAATCACAGAAGAAGATTGGCGCAATCGGAACAAATGGGACGACTACATTGAAGCCATGGACGAGATGCTGGAGCGCACTCATCGGGACTATGCGCCGTGGATTCTTGTGGAGGGCAACGACAAGAACTATGCCCGCATCAAAGTATTAAAGACGTTTATTCAACAGGCCAAAGCTCATTTGAAAGCCCGGGAAGGCAAAGACAAGTAACCGACGTAGCGTTGAAGACACAATTTTATTTGTGGCATCTATCAAAAAAAAACAGGATATCGCTCGCCAAAAACGCTGGCAGGATGTATGATGCTATCAGAGTGAACACTTAACACGGCGCTGTAGATCTGTGCGCTCACGCAAGGTGCGCCATAGCGTTGTGGCAGATACAAGTGATGAAGGTTGTCAGTGAGTTGCTGCACGGGTGGGTTTTTCCAAAGAACGCGACGGGTCGAGGACATAGCAGCTTGGTCACGAGATGTTATTATGAGACTTATGGGGCACCGGCGTGACGGCCGCTCGTTGTAATAAGGAGGGTAACTATGTACCTTCGAAGAAAGATTCTTATCATCCATGTCCTGTTTTTTATCTTTTGCCTGTATGTCCTGGTGCGATACCACGATTTGGAGACCTTTCCTCAGTGGCAGCAGCTGACTCGGGAACGCGTGGTGTATCTGATGAATGAGGGGGACCGTTGGGTCCACGAGGCCATCACTTTGAGAAGCAAGCTTGTTTATATCACCATGAATTTTCTTAACGTGTTTCTCTTGTGTTATGAAGATCAAGTATTCAAAAAAGCCAAGGCCTTTACGAAAAGCAAGCGGCTTTGGATCGTCATCGGTATTTGGATTGTTGCAATCGGTGCCATCGTAGGTATCAGCAGATTGAATGTCTATATGGTGTACATGGATATGGTGCCTGCCCTTGCCTTTGCCCTCACCACATTTATCTTTTTTAACAGCCCTGAAGTCAATACATTCAGGTCATAAAAAAATCGCCCCATCGGGGCGATTTTTTGTGCTATTTTATCGTGATCACCACATCCTCAGAGACGATCAGGCGAAGAATATCTCTTACAGCGTCCTCGGCTGTAGCGTTCGCTTCGACTAAAAGACCTTTTTTCACGGCATCTTTTTCCACTTGGGATTTTTGGTCTTTTGCAAAGCCGGCATAGTCTTCAATTTTGATGGGATTGAAGACGGAGGCATCCTCATTAAAAATCTTAAGCGAGGCTTCGTCGATGTCATGGGAGAGAATGACGGCTTTCGGTAAGCTCACCTCCACGGCGCCGTCCCGTGTGGTGACAGTCGCTTGAGACAAATCGACACCGGCGTGAATGATGCCTTCATAGGCGACGATGAACTGTTTTTTCGTAAAGGGCACGTTATAGCCATAGAAGGTATTCTGATTGGTAAAGGAACCCATATTGGTGTAGTGGTACTTGGTGGTGGTGAGTTCCCTGGCGGCGAGGAGTTCGTTTTTCAAGAGGGTGGCGGTGATGGTCGGTTCGGATTCGGCCGCACCCTGCGCTTTGCCGTAAAAGAACGCGGCAAAGGCAATGAGCAGTGCGACGATGAGAATGAGACATAGTCGTTTAATGGGTTTCATAGTGCTCCTTTCAAGGGTCGATGAAAGAAAGAAAGCCACCTTCAGGTGACTTACGCTTCCAGTGTGGTCTGGGTGAGTTTTTCGATGATGCGAACGACTTTTGACGGGGTGGAGAGGGTATACTGTCCGGGTTTAAAACTGTTGGTGACGCCGAGCTGTTCGCACTGTGCCACAAAGGCGTAGGCGGCACTGATGACGCCCATCTCTTCTAAGCGAGCCGCCACCGATGCGGCGTTGTCTCCTTCTTTGACCTCAAAGTCGTACTCCCGATAGGTGGAGCCGGTTAAAGTGAGCAGGGTATCTAAGGCCTTGGAAGACTTGGGAATGTCGTAGGTACCGCTGATAAAGCGATTGAACAGTCCCATGTCATTGACCATGGCTTTAAATACGTCGCTGTTTTCAATGAGACCTTTGTCTTTCAGTTGATCGGCAATGGCCTGCACGTCCATCGCTTCGGAGATATTGATCGTCACTTGTTCTTCCTCAGGCACGGTATCAAATTGAACGGCATCTTCCGCGTCGCCGCTGATGAGATAGCGAATATCGTTTCCGGTTTTCTTAATGCCGTCGACGATACCGAAGTGGATATTCTCTTGGGAAATACTTTCATAGTACACTGCATCCACCTTCCATTTTATGATGAAGATGAGCAGCAGCAGAATGACAATAATGGCGAGCCATTTAAGGATTCGCGCAATGCCGTCAGTAAGTGTTGTAAAAAAGCGCAAGGTAAAACCTCTTTTCCTAAAACTGTGTTATCATTATATCAGAAATAAAGGAAGGTTCAACTATGCAGACATTAACCATTGGCCCAAACGATGCCAACCAACGCCTGGATCGCTTTTTGAAGAAATTGATGCCGGAAGCGACGTCCTCACTCCTCTATAAGTCGATACGCAAGAAGAATATCACCGTCAACGGCAAAAAGACGGATGAAAAAGCCATTGTCCAACTTGGAGACGAGGTCAATATTTATTTTTCCGACGAGACGATTGAAAAATTTAAAGGCAAAGCCAGGGAACGACGAAAAGCTCAAAATTTTCCTGAGATTATCTACGAAGATGACAATATTATCTTGATGAATAAGCCTGCCGGAGTACTGTCCCACAACGACGGCAAGGCTTATGTCCCAAACATGGTGGATAAAATGGTGGATTATCTTATCGCAACCGGCAGTTACAGTCCCCGCACCGAGCAGACGTTTCGCCCGGCGATTTGTAACCGGCTGGACCGCAACACGTCAGGTATTATTATCGGCGCAAAGACCGCAGGGGCGCTTCGTAGCATCAACCGCGGCCTGCAAACTCACGCCGTGGACAAACACTACTATGCTTTGGTCAAAGGGGAAGTGACCGAGGCATTTACCGATGAGTCCGCCCTGGTCAAAGACAGCGCCGTCAATCGGGTGCGCGTCCAATCCGGCGGCAAATATTCCAAAACAGTCTTTCGTCCTGTGGCCGTCAGTGCGTACACGCTTTTGGATGTGGAGCTCGTGACCGGGCGAACCCATCAGATTCGTACGGTCTTAAAGCGTCATGACCACCCCATCGTCGGGGATCACAAGTATGGCGATCCGTCCACCAACGGTTACTTTGCCAAGCACTTCAACTACCGCTCTCAGTTCCTCCACAATTTCAAGGTGGTCTTTCATGCTATTGAAGGTTTGGAGTATTTGGACGGACGCACGTTTGAGGTGCCTCTTCCCGATGTGGAAGGAAAAATTTTAGAGGCGTTGTTTCATGAAAATTTATAAAACGTCCGGAGACGGCAGACAGCTTGCCGACCTCTTACGATCCCATAACCAAGGGCGGGTGACGGTGGCCGTTCCTACCATTGCAGGTGCTAAGGCCATGAAAAATCGGATGATTCGTCAGATGGGGGGCTTAAGCAATGTGACTTTCACAGGCCTCAGCTCCCTGCAAAAGCGTCCCGAAACCATCTCTCAAGCTTTCAAAAACTATTTGGTCTATACGGTATTAAAAGACACTTCGACAGAGGTGCTTTTTTTACAACAAGCCATCGCCGCCGCAGTGACAGAGGTCATTGATTTGGCCAAGCGGTCGTTGGTGCCTCCGGAGCCGTTCTTAAACCACCGTGACGCCCTCCTTCGAGATGTGGGACGTATTTACAGTGCCTATGAAGAGAAGCTTCGAACGTATCATTTAAAAGATGAGAATGACGCCTTCGATCCCAAGGCTTTTGATACGGTGATTCTCTACGGCTATGCCAACTTGAGTCCTCTTGACATTCAGTTTCTGGCGAAGCTGGACAGGGAGTGTGATATCCATGTGGTGCTGCCCTTTTATACCGAGGCCGCCTGTTATGCCGACAAGCTCAGTGAACGGCTGCAAGCTCAGGGCGGACAGGTGGTTGTTCATGAATGGGCACCGGCAACGACTGTCGTTGCTATGCTTGTGCCTGCCGAGATGGGCAAACAGATTAAGGTAAGCTATGAGTGCGGACATGAGACGATGGTTGTCACCTCCCGGGACGCTTTGGATGACATGGGTCTTTTGATGTGCAGGGAAGGCATTACGGTGAGCGGGCTTGCAGACAGCCGTCTGATGAGCGAATTGAAAATTTTGGCGGCGTATCTGTTGGACAAATCTCACGACCATGTGATGGCCCGCAGTCGCCTGTGTTATTTTCCTTTGGGTTTTGACCTTCATGAGTTGGATAGGTTGAAGTTCGATGCTTTTGTCGACTTGAAAGCACTGCTCGTAACCGAATCCCCTCGATCCATGGATGCGGAGGCACTTTTTGAAACCCTGGCAGTGCTGGACAGTGAAACGGTGCCTCAAGGCACTTTCGCCGAGTATAGGCAGGTTTTACTCCCATATCTTGACACGGCACGTCGGCAAATGGATGCTCAATTTCAAGCGCTGGGCGATGTCAGCCTGTATCACAGAGATCGCAAGGCTTTGGAATTTATTGACAAACAGCTCCTTGCTTTGGAAAAATATGACGACTACTTTGAACCGGTCGAGCCGAAGGCGTATTTTGAGATTTTATTTGATGCTTTGGATCGGTTTACCGTGCCGGCGGAAGATAACACGCTGGCTGTCTACGCCGTAGATCAAAGTCAAATGCTCTGGCCGGATCATCTCATGGTGGCCTTGGACGACGGCTATCCGGCATACCGTGAACGGAATTTCATCCTTGCCCGCAAGTCCAAGGCGTTGCGAGTCATGGGATGCGATATTCTTTCCGATGAGGACCGCTATGCACTCAGTCTTCTCTATCTTAACGTCTTGGTACAGCGAGCCGAGCATGTCAGTTTTGTCGCTGTGGACAAGCCGTCCGCCCTGTACGATGCCTTTGAATGCCGCGAGGTGTGTTGCCCTGTGATGTCTCGAGATGACGAAGCCGTGTGTGTGGACAGCGCACTCCATGACACCTTCAAAGCTCAGTTTCAGGAGGAGGCTCGGTGGCGTAGCGGGAAGGTGGAGCTGGAAGGCCGTGCTCTTGAACTTTTACAGGAGCTGCTGCAACATCGACAGATGTCCGTGACCGGCTTGGAAGCCTATGCCAAAGCGCCCTACGATTTTCTCTATCTTCGCCTTTTGGGTTTTCAAGATAATTACTATCAGGACCGCTACTACATGGATCGCGGTATCGCCTACCACAACATTTTGGAGCGATACTTTACACATCATCGAGACTATGACGACACGGCACTTCGGGAGCTCATTCATATTGAAGTGGCGGATCCCGTACGCCGTCAGATTTTTTATAACAATTTGAGCCGCTACATTCCTGCCGATCTGGCCGCTCAAGGCGATTTTGTGCCTACGGCGTTTGAGAAAGAAGTCGTGGTGGATTTAGGTGATTATCAGCTCACCGGCAAAGTCGATAGGGTGGATCGAGGCCCGAAGGGGATGATGATCATGGATTATAAGACTTCCGCCACACCGCCTAAAACCGAGATGGGCGTGACAGCTTTTCAAATTCCTCTTTATATGAGTGCCCTTGGCGCTGTCGGAGGGAGGTACGGCAATATAAAAAAAGGCAGTGTGGACGAGTACTTCAGAAATACCGATGTCGTCGGTCCGCTGCCTCGCCAAAGCTGGAGTACGCCGCAGTTCAACCAGGCGATGGCCGACTGTATCCATGGGGCGACCGTTCTGCTTCAACAGATGGCCGGCGGTGTCTATGACAAGTTTGACACGGTGGATCCGCTGATGAAAGATATGGTGCGACGATGAATTTAAATCCGATACAACAACAAGCTGTAGATACGCTGGACCGAGATGTGGTCCTTCTTGCCGGCGCCGGAACGGGGAAGACCGCCGTCTTAACGGCGCGCTATCTCAAGTTGCTGCGCCGCGGCGTCAGTCCCGAGGCAATCCTTGCCATTACTTTTACCAACAAGGCTCAGGAGGATATGGTTCGAAAAATCAAAGCGGCCTTGGAGGCGGAGGGGATGGACCGACGCTTTATCTCTCGCTGTCACATCTACACCATTCACGGCATGGCCAAGATGCTGATTGATACCTATCCCGAGACCACCGGACGGGGCGGCACGGCGATTGTGGAAGAACAGGAAGCTGTAGCCATGTTGCGACAGGCTGTGAAGCGAGTGCTACGAGACAAACGGGACCATCCCACACTACAGGCACTGCTGATTGAGCGCGGCGACGAACGGGTGGAGACTTTGGCTGAAGATCTCATCGGTCTGTATTTCCAGCTCCATAACGACCACCTCGCCATCTCGGAGCTCAAAGCGCTGAATGAGGCCTATTTAAATCGAGGCCGGGGCGACTGGGGCGGTCTCAAGACGCTTCTTGACACCTATGCCGGGCAGTGCGGCGGCAAGTCCACGTTTTTAAAATTTTATAACTCCGATGAGGCTAAGCGTATTTTGGAAGAGGAAGATATTAACGGTCTGATGACCGTCCTTGCCAATCTCGGCACCAACAAAAAGGCGGCGGATACCATTGCGGCTATTGAAGGCGCTGTGCGTGGGTTTGCCGGCGAGCTGGAGCGACAGAACCAAGCCTTTCACGATGCAATTGTGGACTGTCTTACTGAGGCGGATAAGGTCTACTCTGAGATGAAATTGGCACAAAATGTGGTGGACTTTAACGACTTGGAGCGGTTGGGACTTGAGGTGCTGACCAAAGAACCGGTGTGTTTTGACTATGTGATGGTGGATGAATTTCAAGACACCAGTCCCATTCAGGTGGCTCTCCTCGATGCATTAAAGGCGAACAATCCGGGGTTGAACCGCTTTATTGTCGGCGACGGCAAGCAGAGTATCTATGCCTTTCGAGGCGGCTCGCTTGAAACTTTTGAAGCCTATAGCAGGCGGCTTGTGGAAGAGGGGGCATTAGAGCTGGAACTCACGGAGAATTATCGCACCAATGCCGCTCTGATGGCAGATTTCAACGACCTCTTTGCACCGATACTGCCCTATCATCCCCTCACCCCTGCCGTACAAGGCAACGGCGGCATTACACCCTTCGCCGATGATGAGAAGGTTTATGAGACTGTGGCGTCGCTCATTCAACAGGGTGTAGCGCCGGAGTCCATTGCCCTGCTTTTTCGTAAGACTGCGCTTATGGGCGAGGTTCAGGCACGGTTTCGTGATATGGGCATTGATGCGGTCAATACCGCTACAGCCTTTGCCGAGGGTCGCAATGTCCACGATGTGCTCATTGCACTCAAAGCTGTGGTGAAAGACGACATTCTCACAAAGCTGAGCTTTTACAAACTGCCGGCCTTTGGTATGAGCGAGAGCGACATTTTTCTCTTAGGCAAAGGTTATAGGGATTATGGTATTTTGGACGGCGTGTTACTTGACGGTGCAGGCAAAGAGCGTTTTAAGCAGGCGCAGGACACACTGGATGAGCTGCGTCGGCTCAAGCATAGTGTACATCTTTCGGACTTGGTGGCACGTACTGTCGTCAGTCTCAAACTCTATGAAAAAAACAGTGTGGATGCGATGGCCGCAGCCACAGCACCCCAAGACGACGCGGCTCTTGACAAACTGTATACCTTTGCCCACACCTTTGAGCAGGACTCCGGCGATATTCTCAACTTCGTCCGTGCCGTGGAAGCTCAGCGCGTGGATGTGCAAAGCCGTCCGGGGGCCGTCAATCTGGTGACCATACACAAATCCAAAGGCTTGGAGTACGACTATGTCTTTTTAATGGAAGCCGGCGCAAGTTACATGACTCGAGGCGGCAGTCATCGCTACAACACCGGACCGGACGGATTGGCTGTCAACGGCACGGTCAGTTTAAAATTTAATGACAACAAGCGCCGGGCGGAGATGGTGGATCAGGAGGAAGCCCGCCGCCTCTTTTATGTGGCTTTAACCCGTGGCAAAAAGCACTGCTTTTATGTGCATCCCGACAAGCCAAAGAAGCACAGCTTCATCGACTTTTTTAACTTAAGCGGTTTTGATCATTTCAGTGACGAGGTGATCCCGGAGGCGTCCGCCCAAGCACAGGCGCCTATAGAAACTGAGCGGCGGGATCTTCGAGGCGTCTTTGAACATACGGTGCCGCCTCTTGTGGAGTATTTTTCCGCCACACTCTTCATTGAGTATCAAAAAGATCGGGAGGCTTTCTTCCAAAATCTCATGGACATGACGCCGACGACAACCTACAGCGAAGGTGGCGCACATGAAGTGGATCCCCTACTGCGCGGCTCGATTATGCACAGCTATGCGCAGTTTCAGCCGAGAGACCATCGTGCGTTTATTGAAGAGCGCCTTCATCAGGCAGGCATTGAGCCCACACCGAGTATGATGGCGGATTTTGAAAAACTCATCGAGACCTACAGTAAAGCCGATGCAGACATACTGGATCGGGAGTGGGAATTTTACTATCCTCTGGGACGAGGCATCATCCATGGCTTTATCGATCGGATCGAGGCCACGGAAGGCGGCGTTGTCATTGCGGATCTGAAAACCGGTCGAGTGAATGCGTCACGATTGCCCCACTATACCACTCAGCTTGAAATTTATGCGTACTGTTATGCAAAGATTACCGGGACATGTGTGAAAGGCCTAAAAATTATAGCCTTAGACGAAGATAAAACGTTCCAAGTCCCTTTGGATTGGGTAAACATTGAACAGACTATGGAACAATTCGAAAACTTTATCAATGCAGTACTAAACTACGGAGGAAACTATGGATTACACAAAAGATTATCAAAGTAAACTCGTGACGGCGGACAAAGCGGCATCTCTCGTCAATAGCGGCGATGTTATCGACTATGCGTGGGCAGGTCAAACACCGGTTGCGATTGATGCGGCGCTGGCCAAACGAGCCGGTGAATTGAAAGATGTTACCGTCATGGGTGGTGTCCTTCTCAGTGCGCCGGAAATTTTTAACGCCGATCCTGAAGGGGATGCCTTTATCTGGAAAACCTGGCATGCCGGAGGCGCTGATCGCAATCGTATCAACAAAACCCAAGGCGGGTTCTATGCGCCGCTGCGCTATTCGGAGTTGCCTCGCTGGTATCGTGAAAACATTCGACATATCAACGTAGCCTATGTCGTTGCGACACCGATGGACAAGCACGGCTATTTCAACATCGGTTTGAATGCCTCCCACCTAAAAGCCGCAGCTGAAATTGCTGATGTGGTTGTTGTTGAAATCAACGAAAAGTTGCCGGTAGCGCTTGGCGGTGTTGAAAATGTGCTGCATATTTCCGAGGTAGATTACATTGTCGAAGGGGATAATCCTGAAATCAAAGAACTGCCGGCCGGTTCATTCTCTGATGTGGATCGCAAAGTCGCTGAACTCATTGTCGGTGAGATGGTGGACGGCAGCTGTATTCAGCTTGGTATCGGCGGTATGCCTAATGCTGTAGGTTCGCTGATCGCTGAAAGTGATTTAAAAGACCTCGGCGTGCATACTGAAATGCTGGTTGATGCCTTTGCTGATCTTTCCAACGCAGGGAAAATTACCGGTGCGAAAAAAAATATCGATCGCTTCCGTCAAACCTATGCCTTTGCCGCAGGCACCAAGAAACTCTACGACTTCATTGACAACAACCCTGAGTGTATGGCCGCCACGGTAGGCTATACCAATGACGCTCGCGTCATTGCACAACTGGATAACTTTGTGAGCATCAACAACGCCGTCAACGTGGATCTCTTCGGACAAGTGTCCTCAGAGTCGTCAGGGTACAAACACATTTCCGGAGCCGGCGGACAGTTGGACTTCGTCTTGGGGGCCTATCTTTCCAAAGGCGGCAAGAGTTTTATCTGTCTGAGCTCCACATTCCACAATAAAAAAACGGCACAAGATGAGTCCCGCATCGTCCTGTCCTTCGAGGAAGGATCCATCATCACCGCCGCCCGTCCGAACACACACTATATCGTTACCGAGCACGGACTCTTTAACTGCAAGGGCAAGTCCACTTGGGAACGTGCCGAAGGTATTATCGGCTTAGCGGCACCTGAGTTCCGAGATGACTTGATCAAGCAGGCCGAAAAAGCCGGCATTTGGAGAAATTCCAACCGCAGATAATAAGCTGTCACGCTATGCATACAAAGCGACTTCCTTGTAGGAGGTCGCTTTTTAATTGTACGATTTATCATGACCAAGATGCTGCATCACCGTTTGATGGCAATCGTAACATCAGTTTTATAGTTGGATTGCAGCACTCTGATGTTGTATTTATATGGTCAGGAGTACGCCTCTTAGAACTAAACGTATTGACCATGAGGCAGCGTATCACACGACTGAAAGCCATAGAAGCGGAAATCGTGGTACAGATGGCCCTCCTCGCTCAGGCTCAAGACAAAAAAGCCGAAACGCTTCTCAGTGAACAACTGAACACCGCCTATGCTACCACGATGCCGCTCAACCACCATCGTCTATAGGGCGGATAAAGACGGTACTAAAGCAGCAGAAGATGGTGAGGGGCATGTGATTAAAGTACCTGCTCACATGACCTATGAGGCGTGGTATAAGGAATATATTGAAAAAATGAGATAGTAGGTTATCTTGATGATATAACTATTCATAAAAGTTTGAGTGCAGCAGCGTTTAGAGACTCTGTAAAGTTATCTGATGGCACTTTTGCAAAGCTTTCAGAAGGAACTAAGATTACTAACGTTGTAGTATTTGCGGGTGGACAAACAAGTAAAGAAGTAAAAGTTTCACAATATTTAGCTAAGCAGTACGGCAACCAATCGCAAGACTGGAGGAAAGTCAGAGGGGAAGGGTATATAAAGCTAAAAGATAGTAATAGAAGATGTGAATTACACTGGTTTGAATCGGATCAAACAGGACGAGTAAAAATGAAAGTTAAAAGTTGGTTTGATAATGAAAGTTAAATATATTGGTGAATCTGATCCGGTATATATGATTAATAGTCACATTTACGATGTCATTAGCCTTGAAGAGGGTTGGTATAGAATTATTGATGAAGAAGGAGTAATTACTGACATTGTGAAATTGGAGGTAAGATTATGAAAATATTAGTAAACATAGTGTTTTTAATTATAATAATCTATAATTTAATGAAGAGAAAACATAATTTATTCAAGGCGAACATACCAAAAACTTCTATCATAGCAACTTTATTATTATTAGTAGTAGGATTTGTAATCTGGTATATAAATGATAAATCTATTTTAGGAGTTATAACATTATTAAGTGCAACAGTCTTTTTTATATCTTTTTTTTCAGCTATAGGTATTAATGAAAAGTTCTTCAATTCTTTTATGGCGAATTCTATAGTTATATTATCAGTTCCTTACAGTGAGATAAGCAATATTACAATAAAAAAGAAGGGAAATAGCCTATACTTAAAAATCAAAGCACACGGATATGAATTTTTACAACAATATAATCTAGAGTTAGAAAAAGAAATAATAAAATTTATCAGTAGCCGATTAAAGCCAAGCATCTTGAGGATTGAAGAATAATACTTGTGGTTTCGACAAATTATAAGTTAAATAATGTACCTTTTTTATAATTGTTGAATAGCGTGTAATGATAGTTAATTAATTTAATATTTATAATATGCGACTATGATACTTTGCATGGGTTTATTTTATATTTATACATTTTAACACCATTTAAATAAGGGTGTGCAAGTAGATATTATAGCTATTTTAAAAGGTCAAGCATTAAATTGTATAAAAGTAGTGAGAGTCTTAGAGAGGACTATATTTATCCGCCGGAGTTATATGAGATAGTAGAAAACTAAAAGTACAGACTGATGAATGTTAGTAGGTGCTTTTTATTGCTTAACACTCATAATGAGTGTTTTTTATGGTGGCATTTATGGTTGAACATGACAACTGATATGAAAGAGCATAAAAAATAAGTAGGCGTCCCCCTCAAATTATCGTAATTACCCACTGTAAGCTTTGGCGGGGAGAGGAAGACCTACTTTTTACGTATAGAATAGCATATTACGATAAAATGTCGGGGAGGATTTCAGTTGATTGAAACGATGTTCCCCGATCTTTATTGGATGATGACTATTGGTGTATTCAGCAGATCAGTACCATGAGCAAGTTAAACAAACTGCTTCGCCACGCAGATGATTCTGACTTGGTGTGGGTCCAAAGGCCGTCCGCGTTTATGGCTAAGATGTGCTTTAAGAGTTGTACTTGCCACGGTTGGGCAGTTCTTTGCGCTTTCTCATAGAGGACAATGGCGTCACGATACCGACTTGTTCGGTAGGGTAGGATGATGGATTGCGTGGGGTTCTGATTGCCAATTTTTGGTGTCTTTGTCATGGTCGCCCCTTCCATCTCGAACAGTTTTATGACGTGCTCAGGTCACTACTTTATACAAAAGGCACAATAGCTTTGATGTCTTTTAGAAAATCTTTCGCTTTGTTTAAAAACGAATTATCTGTTAAATAGTCAATTCCTAAAGGTGTGATTTTATGTGCGAATGTCACACGATTAACTCGCGATTAATGACATTAAAAAAGCACCTACCAACATTCGTCGGTTTGTGCTTTTATTTGATCCATTCTTCAAAATCAAAACCTCTCGCCTCTAATTCATTTTTTATAGAATCTAGAATAAAGGCATAACCGTCTATGACCCCTAAAGAATAATCGGAACCGTCTTTTTCTTCAACATACTCATTTTTTCTTTCAACTATGTTTTTTATAATCGCTTTTAGAGTATCTTCAGACCAATTCCAATCATTATTTTTTATCATTTTGGTTTAACCTCCTTTTCAACTCGTCTTCATTGTCTTTAATATTTATAATGAATATAAAAATTGCCTGGTAAGTAGTGAGATTTTATATAAAATCTCACTACTTACCAGGGTGAAAGATAAAATCTAACGCTCCAAATCATAACTTTTAGACAGTGTATCTATTTCTTTTTGAATGCCTTTAGATATTCCATATTTGTTTTTTACTAAATCAGCTTTATCTAAATATCCGTCTTGAGTTAAATACTTAATAGTATATTTTTCAATAGCCTTTAAGAGATTAACTCTTTTTTTATCAAGATTTATTTTGTAATCATCGTCATCAATCAAACAAACAATTAGTAGCTTGAACAACATTTTTAAAACTTTCTGCATTATTATCTGCCAAAACTTTTAAATTTTGATTTTCTTCTTTGAGTTTTTCAATTTCACGAGACTGTGATTCTATAATATCGTTTAAACGCTCATATTTGCCTTTTAAGGCATTAAAAGATTCATTTAAATAATTGTTCATTATATTCTTTTTTAAGCCTTAAATTCGATTCTATGGCTTCTGAAAGTGTTTGTTCAAGGTCGCGTTTAATGTCTAAATTATTTCTAACTAAATCTCTCAAAATATTTAATGGATTTTCGGTATCTGACAGCAGCTTTTCTAAGCTGTTTTTTAATTCTTTTTGTAACTTGATATCTCTAGCAACTCTAACAACTTTTTCAAATGAATTTTTGTCGATTATTACTTTATTTTTAGATAAAGGGATAGAAGTATAAGATATAGAGTTTTTAATATCGGCTTTAGATTTGTATATATAGTCTTTAATGTTTTTAAATTCTGCCTTATCTTTAGCTATAGCGCCGTTAATATCTGATTTTTCAGCTTTTAATAATTCTATGTCGTTTTTTAATCTATGTATTTGCTCTATATACGTTTTTCTTTCAGCATTAATGGTATTGTTTAACTCAAATTTTTCTAATTTCAGCTTTTCTATTTCTTTCATAGCAGCTTTATAGTCATGAATGTTCTCAACATAGTATTTATCTGTACTGTCTCCTCTTGAAATATTAAATCCTGATTGATTTAACATTTCAGGCAATTTACTGTGCAAGTCATTTAAAAAATTCCTATCAAGGCTTTTTCTAGCTTGCAATTTCCCAATTTCTTTATTTTCAGGAACTAAATATACGTGTAAATGTGGTCTTGATTCATCTTGATGAACTGTAGCTTGTATTACATTTTCTTTTTTAAATTTATCCTGGAGATATTCAACACAGATTTTAAAATATTTCTCCTGGTTAATACTGCTCTTCTCAATATCTTTAGGAAGTGTAAAAACAAATCCTGCACAAGTAACAGAATTTTTTTGAACTCTTGAGCCTAATTTTTTTAATGCCTCAACTCTATTTAAAGTGTCAGAATATAAATTAATTTTAGGTTTGACCAAATTAATATTTTTTCTGAAAGAGAATAATTAATATCCTGATTCTTTAAATTTTGACTTTTACGATCAACTTCCAACTCAAGACCTTTAATGTCTCCAGTAGAAAATTTTTGCATATGAACTGAAAAGACTCCCATAAACACCTCTTAAAAAACTGTATAAAAAATTCGCACAAACATTTTAAGAATGCACGAACCAATAAATAATCCTATTAAGAGCATAACACGGTATACTCTTGCTTCGCAAGAACCGTGTTTAAAATATTCAATATTTCTTAATATAAATTATTTTTTAAAAAAAGAAAAAACAATAATTAATCCAAATAAAATGTAAAATCCCATAGATACTTTAGCTAAGCCTATATTTTTATAGATATTGGATAATATGATTAAAATAAAACCTATAAGGTAAATAGTTAAAATAGCTAACTTTAAAAATTTATTATTCATAATTCTCACTCTCCTAAAAAAATTAATTCTATGATATACTATTTTTCTGATAAAAATATTAATTTCTTTATTCCAATGCTTAATTAACCCTTGTTTCTGTTTGTCCGTCTTTCTATTCCATTGAACATCGTATTTTTCAGGGTGTTTGATTTTATCTTTATGAACTTCTATTTATTTAATATAAGAATTGATACCTTTTCTCAGTTGCTGCTTTGATTGCTTTTCCGCATCCTTGTTTCCAAAAAGTTGTAAATCAAAAACCAACCCAGCTTTCTTTCTTTTTTTATTTTATCATCTTTTTGTGGATCTATCTATTCTTTGGTATGCACGTTCTGCAGTCTGCCATCCCCCGGGTTACATTCCACCGTACATCGGCAAAATCGGTGCCGTTTATACACATTGTCCGGCACCTCATCGGGGTACTCATAAGTTCCTACAACTTCTTTGCACCAATCGCAACAGTTTCCGGCTTCTTTTCGTACGATTTTAGGACGAAGACCCAACTTGTGATGGAATTCCACATTGGTTTTTATGGTGTCGTCCACCATCGCTTGGGATGACAGATAATCATTTGAAGCAAAAAGAAAAACCACCGTGTCAACGGTGGTTGTGTATGTGTACATCGAGATCTTGCATTGTATCTTCGGCACATTTTTTAATCGTGCTGTATGGAGATCCGTGTTGGCATGTATGCCCTGAGTCCTACGAGGGACGGCGTCAATGCCTATCGTCTGTCGTCTGTCAAGGACGCTTGGCGTGTTGTGTCAAGGGCCATCAGACAGTCTAATAGAATTGCTCTGTTGTCGTATCAAAGTAGGTGCCGAGTCTGTCGGCCTTATACACACCTTTGTCTGTGACAACACCGGTAATCAGCTCTGGCGGTGTGATGTCAAAAGCAGGGTAGAGGCCCTTCACGCCGGTGTGAGTTCGTCCTTCCAGCATATCGGACGGACTGCGCATTTCAATGGTGATGTCGGCAACTGACGCTTTGTCTTTGTCGGGAATGCCGGTGACATAGTAGGGGATGTGAAAGTGTTGGGCGAGGATGGCCAGTTGATAAGTGCCGATTTTGTTCGCGATGTGGCCGTCTGTGGCAATGGTATCGGCAGCTGAGGTGAAGAGATCAATGCCGATGGTTTTCATCACATAGGCCGCGGCGTTATCAGTGATGACGGTTGTCTCAAACCCCATCTGCTGAGAGCATGTCGCAGTGAGCCGGGCACCTTGATAGTAGGGACGTGTTTCACAGCAGTAAAAGGCGACGTCTTTGCCCTCATGTTTTAAAATCCGTAGCATCATGCCGATAATGGTTTCGCCGAAGCATTGAGTCAACACTCGGCCGTGGTGTGGAATGAGTCCGCAGAGATGTTTGCCTACTTTTTCCATTATGCTGTAACGGCGATTTAAAGCGTCGACGGTGGACTCAAAAATCGCAACATCGACGGCTTGGCCCTTTGCACGAGCTGTTTTTGCTACGTCAAGACAGGCGCGTGTGATTTGTCCCATGCGGTTCGCTGTTGTGGGACGTGCATGAGAAATGGTCTCTGAGGCTGCTTCCAGGTAGCGGTACATCGCTTCGTCGTCCATGTCCCGCGCTTCAAAGGCTGCAAGGGCCATCCCCATACCGGCGGCCGTGTAGGGGCCGGCACTTTGAGTGACCATATCTGCAATGGCCTGAGCGACCTCACGGTGTGTGGTGCACGTGACAAAGCGCACTTCTTGGGGATAAATACGGCGATCCAATATTTTTACTTGTCCGGATTCGTACCATGCCACGTTGTTATAGCGCAGCATAAAGGGTAGGTCATAGTCCTGTCGTATCATGAGTTACTCCATAGCGCTTAGAATTTTAAGAATGAGCTGTCTAAATTGTGCTGAGGCACGTTCGGCGACGTCTTCTACTTCGCTGCCATCCATGCCCTCGATACGATCTGAGCTGTAGTTGGTGGCAAGCGACAGTCCCAGCACTTTTACGCCGCAGTGACCGGCGGTAAGCGATTCGGTGATGGTGCTCATCCCGACCAGGTCTGCGCCCAGCAGACGCATGGCTCGAATTTCTGAAGGGGTTTCAAAGAAAGGACCGACGGTATAAAAGTACACCCCTTCTTTGAGGGAAAAACCGAGTTGGACGGCGCAGTCCATGGCAAGTCGGCGCAGATCTCTGTCATAGAGATTATCGATGGGATAGAATCGCGGTCCGAAGGCATCTAAATTGTTGCCGCGAGTTGGCGAGACGGTGGCGAAGTTCAGATGGTCGGTGATAACACAGATATCGCCGGGATGAATGTTGTAGTTAATGGCTCCGGCGGCGTTGGTTAAAATCAGTGTGGTGACGCCGAGGAGTTTGAGGACATAGACCGGCGTGGCAAGATCGCTGTAGTCATAGCCCTCATAGTAGTGAAATCGTCCGGACATACAGATGACATATCGCCCGGCAAGCTTTCCGGCGATGAACTTGCCCGGATGGTTCGGAGCTGTTGCGAGTAAGAAGCCGGGAATATCTCGATAGGGAATTTCCACTTTGTCATCCATGGCATCGAGCAGTGTGCCCAAACCTGTGCCGAGGACGATGGCAACGTCTACCGGATGGGGCAGGCGAGCCAGAATGTAATCGGCGGCGTGTTGATACGTCGTGAAAGATTTTTCGGGAATCATCGTTCTACTCCTTTCGTAGGGTTGAGATGCGGCTCTTTAACTTTAGCATACACAGCCACTAAGACACAGTAGCCAAAGAGCACCTTCATACCGAATGCGCCGATGAACTCAACGTTGGAATAAAATCCTCCGGCAAAGATGATCAGGCAGAAAATAGGAAGCACCGACATGGCCCATCGAGGCAGTTTAAAATAGGCATTGGCATAGGCTTCGGGATTTTTTGACGGCAGGAACATGACGGCAATAATAGGCAGTGCGGCAAAGATGAGACCGATGTTGTTGCCTAAGACGGCGATAATTTCGAGTGTGCCGCCGGTGAGAATAGGTATCATGCCGATGACATAGAAGATCGTGAGCAGATAGTGAGGCGTACCGAAGGTTTTGTTCTCTTGGGCGAGAAATTGTGGCAGCCATCCATCGTCTACGGCAACAGCTAAGCCCTTCGGTGCCCATGCAAAAACTGCATTGAGTGATGATGCTACGGCAAACATGGCGCCGCCGATCATAAAGAAGAAGTAAATTGGTTTTGAGAAAATGGTGTGAGCTACATTGCCGAGGGTTTGAAAGGCCACTTCTTCAATGGGGAGTACACCGGTTGCGACAAAACCGACGCCAAGATAGACCACAGATACCACGACGGTAGAAATAATCATGGCAAGAGGAATATTTTTTCCGGGATTTTCAGCATCGCTGCCGAATTCATTGATGTATTCCGCGCCGACAAGAGAGAATCTCACTAAAAAAATCGCCGCTACAAATTCAGAAAAACCGTTGGGCATGATCGTTGCCATATCAAAGTAAGGTGAAAAATCCCCGACTTTAGGCAGTCCCAGCACAATAAACAGAGCAATGGAAAGGATCAGTATGACCACTAGTAGATTTTGAAAGCGCACGGCACTCTTTATACCTGTGAGATTGATAATAAAGACGAGGGTCATCATTACAGCGGCCACCAGTGTCACGTTGATGGCAGGGACCAGTTCTTTCAAATATTCTGCAAAGCCTATCGCATAGTTGGCTAAAACCAATTGACCTGCCGCCAAAAGTGCCACATAGAAAAAGCCGGTTTTCTTTCCGATTAAATCTCTGACATAAGTATACATACCGCCGTTGGCCGGTATGGCGGATCCGAGTGTGGCTAAGCAAAGGTTGGTGATGGCGACGATAATACCCGCCACAATAAAAGCCAAAGGTACGCCGTGACCGGTTTTTCCGACGGCAAGACCCGTGAGAATCATCACGCCGGAGCCAATGATTTGACCAATACCGATGCCCACCAAATCCAATAATGTAATTTTTGTTCTTTTCATAATCTCTCTCAAACCTCCCTATATTTTAATAAATTCAGTATATCAAAGGGGAGGGCAAAGTCAACAAAGTGTTGGAGAAAATTGTGAAGTTTACATACGTGTAGCGTTAAAAAACTCTTGATTTTTAAAGTTTTGAAAATCGAGAAAGCAAAATATTGTGAAAATAACAGTTTTTAAACAACAAATCAAAGAAATTCCAATTTATTCCAATAAAAAGATTGCTTTCGTTTTGGGGATACTCTATACTTAGGTGAAGAGGTGACCTATGAACTACAGAAAAGCATTGGTAGATGCGGGACGTCGTATGTATGAGACGAAACTCGTGGCCGGTACTAGTGGTAACATCAGTATTAAAGAAAATGACAACAGCTTTTATATTACGCCTAGCGGCAGAGATTATATGAGTATCACGGAAGCGGATATTGTGCGCATTGATAGAGAAGGAAAGCCTTTTGACTCGGCCCAGGTGCCGTCTTCGGAATGGCGGATGCACCTGGAAGTATATAAGACCTATCCGCATTACCGCGCCATCATTCACACCCATTCCACTTTTGCCACAGTATTTTCTATTGTTAGAGAGGATATTCCGCTCATTTCCATTGAAATGAAACCTTTTATTGGTGGAGAACTTAGAGTGGCACCCTTTGCCGAAGCCGGTTCCTTAGCATTGGCACAGAAGATCTTACCCTACTTAGCGACGACCAACTCCTGTCTTTTAGCCAATCATGGTGCGATTAGTTGCGGCGTGGATCTGGACAGTGCATTTACGGCGGCGGAATATGTGGAAGATTTGTCCAAGCTTTACTACTATGCACGTACTGTAGGCCACGTCCACGTTATAGGTGAATCATGCTAAAAATTCAACGGCACAGTGAGATTCTAAAATATTTGGAATCTCACAGCGTGTTAAAAATTAATGACATTGCTGCGGTGTTGGGGTGTAGTGAAGAGACCGTTCGAAAGGATTTAATCGAGCTGGAGCATCGGGATGAATTGACCCGAACTCGCGGCGGTGCGTATTTAAAAAATGCTTTCGAAAAAGGCATCGGCAATGATATCAAACAAAATCTTCTCGTCGATGAAAAAAAGTATATAGCCGGTTTGGCATTTAAGCACATTCTGGCAAAAAAGATTATCGTGCTGGATTCCAGCACCACATGCGTGGAACTGGCAAAATATATTGTCACCAAAGACATCTACGTGAGTATCATTACGAACTCGCTGTCCATTGCCACCATTTGTTCAGCGAGCGACAAAATCAACTTGATCCTCATCGGTGGCAACTACAATAAAAAGACCCATTCTTTTTATGGGTATAGTGCATTGGAACAGTTGAAGTTATACGGCGCTGATTTATGTTTTCTCAGCTTCACGTCGATACACCAAGTTCGCGGGTTGGGGGACAACAGTCTGGACGGTTTTTATTTTCGAAAAGCCTGTTTGGACATTGCTAAAACCAAAATTTTAGTGATGGATCATACGAAATTTAATGATGATACAGCGATTGTCTATGGACCTATAGGCAAGTTGGATATTGTCATTACGGACAAAAAATTGAACGGCGAATGGCTCGAATTTTTTAACCTCGCCGATGTGGCAGTAGAATATTGAACAAAACACCCCGTACTGAGCGTTGACTTCGGTACGGGGTGTTTGTGTATAGTATTCTCGTTTTACATTAATCAGTCCGTGTTTCCTGAGCGGTAAATACAGAACTGGCAAGAACCTCGGAGGCTGTTTTTATGCCTTGCTCGTCGACGTGAAAGTAAGGGTCGTGGAGGGCGTGGTTTTCTACGCCTGAGGTGCCGCTGCCGAACCAATACATAAAGGATGGGACGTTTGCCATGATTTTAGCGAAGTCTTCGCTGGCCATGGTGGGTTCGACGGTGATAATGTCGCTATTGTCGACGACGCGTGCAGCAGCTTTCACCGCCAGCTTGTACATTGGTTGGCTGTTAAAGGTCAGGGGGATATTATCATGGTAGACGATGGTGGCAGTGCATTCGTAGGCGGCGCAGGTATCGTGGATCAATTTTTCCATTCGAGTTTTGGCGCGCGCCATGGCGTCGGTGCTCAGCGTACGAATGGTGGCCGCTATGCGTACGCTATCGACCACTAAATTATCGAAGCTGCCGCCTTCAATGGCGTTGATGGACAAGACGACTGGTTCAAAGGGATCGATGTTTCGACTTAACACGGTTTGCAGCGACATAATAGCGGATGCTGCGCAGACGATGGGATCCACGTTTAAGTGGGGCATGGAGCCGTGGCCGCCGCGACCGTGAATGGTGATGCCAAAGTTGGTTTTCGCCGCCATCAGCGCGCCTTCTTTGCAAATCACTTTCCCGACGGGAATCAAGGGCCAGTTGTGCAGACCGAAAAACATATCGGGATGGGTCAGTTCGAACAGGCCGCCTCGGATCATAGAGTCGGCACCGGTTGTCGTCTCTTCGGCGCATTGAAAAAGAAGTACGGCTGTCCCCTTCAGCTCATCGTAGCGGCGATTTAAAATTTGTGCCGCACCGAGCAGGGCGGCGGTGTGAAAATCGTGGCCGCAGGCGTGCATTTTTCCTGGGTAGACGGACTGAAACTCACAAGGGTATTTTTCGGTTTGGGCAATGGCATCAATATCGCACCGCAGACCGATCGTCGGACCGGGATGGGGTCCTTCAATCTTGGCCAGTACGCCGGTGGGGGTGGCTATAGGGAGGAGTTCAACATGGGATAAGGTGCTGAGAAAGGCTTTAATATGCGCAGTGGTTTCAAACTCTTCATTCGACAGTTCGGGATGGGCGTGCATGGTGTGGAAAAAATCTATGATGCGGGCTTCTTCGTCGGATAATAGATTGTACATAGATACTCCTTCTATTAAAATTTCAAAAGGGTTGTTTGATTTCTATTATAATGCATAATAAGGAAATGGCGAACCTTTATGGGCGATAGTGATGTAGGTTTGTCTTTGGGTATACCCTATACATAAGACAAAGGAGGAACCATGGGTATGCCATCGCAAAAGAATGAGCGACAATGCGCCGAGACTGTATGGGCGAGGCATAAATATAATGTGCTTTGCCGCTCTCAAAGGATTTATGTCGCGGTGCGTACCTATTTAAAAGAGGATGTGGTGCAGGTTGAGACGGTTCAGGCGCTCATTGATGAGGCACTGGTTCTGCCGATTACACCGGGCGAAGGGCGAAACGGCTTGTTGCACCTTTGGGGTTACTTTAAAGATCGGGCGACGACGGCGCAGAAAAAAGAATTTTTTGAGATGCTTGATGCTTTCACCTCCGGGGAGGGGGACGCTACTGTTTTGATTGCGTTGTTAAAAGACTATTTAGAGCGCTATCCAAACCGTTATTTAATGCAACAGTCGATTTTCGATCAAGCTGAAAGCACGACATGAAGTGCAGTATAGAAGAATAAAGGAGTTATTATGTTTGCTATTGTCAATGTCGACGCCAACTGGGGTATTGGAACTCAGGGGGATATGTTGATTCACCTGAAGAGTGACTTGGAATTTTTCAAAACACAGACGATGGATAAAACCGTCCTCATGGGTCGGAACACTTATGAGTCGTTGCCGAATAAAATGCCTCTTCCGGGGCGGCGCAATATTATTCTCAGCAGGCATCTTGTGGAGGTCGAGGGGTTTGATGTGGTACACAGTCCTGAGGAAGCCATGGCGAGGTATGCCGAGACGGCGCCGGAGGATTTTGTCGTTATCGGCGGGGCGGCCATCTATAAGATGTTTTTAGATTATTGTGACACGGCCTTGGTGACGCAGATGCATCGAAGTTTTGATCGTGTGGACACGTATTTTCCAAATCTGGATGAGCTGGGCCATTGGGTACTGGCGGATCGGACAGATACGATTCACGATCCTCAGGTGGACTATCATATCAGCACATATAAGAATCGTCAGGTCAAGTTTTGGGACAGCAAACTTTTTTAAATCTCGCGGTGCGTATTGGCATGGTCTTCTTGTGAGTCGGCAGCATTCAAAAATTCTTAGACGGAAAAGTATTGTGTTTGTGGTAAAATAGCACCAGGTGGTGAAATGTTATGGAAGAATTTCAAATGTGTCCCAAGTTTGAAGATGCTTTCGAGCTTCTTGGCAAGCGATGGACCGGATTGATTATTCGGACGCTGCTTGGCGGTAAAAAGCGTTTTTCCGATGTGGCGGCGGCCATTCCTCATTTGAGTGCCCGTATGCTGACTGAACGGTTTAAGGAGTTGGAAAAGCAGGGCGTTGTAGAGCGCAAAGTGTATTCGGAGACGCCTGTTCGCATTGAATATGAACTCACGGAAAAAGGCAGAGACCTCAGTAAGGTTATGGATGAGATTCAAATATGGGCTGAAAAGTGGATAAAATAAAGAATCGGTCGCGATGCGGTCGATTTTTTATTTTGTCTGTTTAAAATGGTTTAAAAAACGAAATTGCGGGCATAATATAAGTGTTAATTACAAAACGTAACTGCTATACTATATGGAGGCTAATCATGTTAAAAAACTTTCAAGATGCTATTGCACAACGTCGCACGCATTACGTCATCAGCAAAGAACCGGTGCTCAGCGATGATGAGATTAAGGCTCTGGTTGAACATGTGGTGATTCACACGCCGTCCGCGTTCAACTCACAAACTGCACGGCTTGTTGTCCTCTTAGGTCAGGAGCATGATAAATTCTGGGACATCACTATGGACGCACTGCGTGAGGTTGTCCCTGAAGACAGTTTCAGCGCCACTGAAGATAAGATCAATGGATTCAAAGCGGGATACGGGACGGTGCTCTTCTATGAAGATCAAGATGGCGTTAAAGCACTTCAGGAACAGTTCCCGCTTTACGCACAAAACTTTCCTATCTGGTCCAAGGAAGCCAGCGGTATGCATCAGTTTAATGTGTGGACTTCCCTTACGCTGGCGGGCTACGGGGCGTCTTTGCAACACTACACGGAGCTCATTGACCAACAGGTGAAAGACGCTTGGGATATTCCGAAGAGCTGGGAGCTTCGAGGTCAAATGCCGTTCGGCAAAGCCGGTGATGAAGCGGGGGATAAAGATGTGAAGCCGGTTGAAGAACGGGTGAAAATTTATAAATAAGATGGCAATAAAACACGGAGGCTGACAGTCTCCGTGTTTTTGTGTGGTTATGCATCATGTTCCGATGGTTTGGCGGCCTGAGGTGATTTCTCGGAGGTCTCGTCCGCGGCTGCGATAAGTTCCGCTCGGCGTTTTCGATACTCAATAATGGGACGGTCGGCCTGCACCAAATTTTCGTTGATTTTCAGATCTGAGCGTTTCGGCCGCTGAGTTTGTACAATCACCCGATCTTGATTTTGTACTACACGGTTACCTATGGAACCGAACTTGGCGATCAATCGGTCCAGAGCTTCCAAGCCGGTAAAGCGATTGTAAAAGCGTAGGCACAAGAGGGTATTTTCATCGTCCACAGGCACAAAGTAGGCCATGATGTTTAATTTATCGCTGATATGGTTCACCCAAGTGTTGGGCCAGCGGAAGGTCATATAGGTGGATCGAATCGCGGCGTCCTCGTTGGATTTAGGAAGCTGTCCATGATCGACGGCGTTGTTTGCCGAGTGAATCATCTCATTAGGGGATTCAAATACAAACTTCGGACCGTTCACCAAAGTTTTGTTTCCTTTGCCGATGGTATTGTGATGGACGAAAGGTAAGTGACTCACGTCCAGTTGGTTTTCAATGACTCGGGAATAGTGAGTTGTCCACGGTACTTGAATTTCATCGTAGGCCATGTTGCCAATGTGGGGCAGGGGTCGAGGTGACGGACTGGGCTCGCCTTTGCCGTACCACAGGTAGATGATCTCATCCACCTCGATCACGGGGAAGGTCGTCAGATGGAATCGTGAGAGATTTTTAGGGTTGGCCTTGCCGTCGCTGGGGATGAGCGTGGCTTGCCCCTTGGTGTTGTATTCAATGCCGTGGAAAGGACATTTAATGCCATCGTTACATACCTTGCCGCGTTCGAAGCTGGCACCGCGGTGCGCACACATATCGTAGACGCAGTGCAAAGCACCCCTTGGATCCCGGTAGAGAGCAAGATCTTTTGAAAGTCGCCGAAGCGTGGTGATGTAACCGGCTTTTACTTGAGACGACGCAGCAATGGCGTACCACATATTTGAAATCATAAGCACTCCTTAATTTTACATTCATTTTAGTTAATTATACATGAAAGTGCCGTAAAAAGTAAGGGGTTTTTCAGCGTTTTTATGATGAGGTACCATTGGCAGGCTATGGAGACTGTCTGCGTAAGAGTAAAGCATCCGACCGTACCGGCGAATAACACGCGCAAGTATAACTAAACTTATGGTGATCAATCAAATAAGGTGTAACTTGTTAGCGCATAGGAATTGTGTTACCCATGAAAAAGCGGCCTCGCGATATTGAGCAGGTTTCCAATGCCGTTGCATTATGGTAAACTGAATGTAATAAATCGAATGAGGTGGTCACATGAGAAGACATGATAGGGAGGTCACGGACTCGGTCGTTATCGACAACTTGATTCGTGAGTGCGAGACGATTCGCATCGGACTGCGAGATGGGGAGCGGGTTTATATAGTGCCCCTGGACTTCGGGTTTGAACATAACACTGAGAGGGTCTTTTATTTTCACGGTGCCGGCGAAGGGCGCAAGGTGTCCCTGATTGAAGCGACAGGTTATGCGGCTTTTGAAATGGATTTAGGGCACCGTGTTTACGGTGAGGACACGGCCTGTTCTTATGGTGCGGCTTTTCAGTCAGTCATTGGTGAGGGCAAAATTGAGATGCTTCACGACCTGGAGGAAAAGCGCCGCGGCTTGATAGCGATTATGGAAAAGGCGACAGGCAAATCCGACTGGACATTTGAACCCGGTCGTGTGGAACGCACCGCAGTGATTAAGCTTACCGTCACGGATATTTCCTGTAAAATTCACAATTGAAAGGCATATAAAAACGTCCACAGTCTCCAGAAGCTAGGAAACCGTGGACGTTTTATTTTTAATTAAGCTGGTTGATCGGTGGGTACCGCGAGCTTGCTTTCGGGCGTGCTAGGCGCGTCGGCCAATGGCGTTTTAGTCGCCTTCAGATTTTGCGGGATGTTGATGAGGGTGACTTGCTTGGTGGCTTCATCCCATGCGACATCAAGACCTAAGGCCTCCGCGATAAAGCGAATTGGCACAAAGGTTCGGCTGTCTTTGATAAGCGGGTTGGTGTCCATAGCTTGTGATACACCGTCAACGATATACGCGTTCGATCCGATGGTGAGCTTTAACGTCTTTGCACCTTGCAGGGTGACTTGTTTGGTGGCTTCATCCCATGCGACATCAAGGCCTAAGGCCTCGGCGACAAAACGTACCGGAACCAGAGTTCTGGAGTCTTGGATGAATGGTGCGGCATCCAGTGTCGCCGCCGTGTCGTTCACAGTGTAAGCCTTTTTATTGACGGTCATTTCGATCACTGTGACCGACGTGTCAAACAGTTTGGCTTCTCCTTGTATGATACCGCCGCCCTTTAGCGTGATGTGTCCGATGCCGTTGCCGGTAGAGGTGATAAGGAGATTGCCTGATTCGCTGTCCCAGCTTCCTTCCATATCCGTGAGCATAAAATCCAACACTCTCGGACTGAGGATGACTTTGCGTCCGTCGCTCAACGTAGCTTCCGCCTGAATGTGAAGTGTTTCGCCGGGCGCGATGCGCTTCTTATCGGTTGTGACGGTCAATGTTTTAATGGCATCATAGCCTTGAATGGTGATTTGTTTTGTCGCACTGAGTCCGTTATCCGCTTTTAAAGCGAGCTCCAAGTTGCCGGGCTGTAGTGCAAGAAGATAGCTTTCAGACACCAGAGCTAAGTCGGAAGGTGTCTCAAAGTGGTAACCCCATGAACTGATATCCATAGGGTGAAGATTGGTATCCCACGCTCCGGTCGCTTGATAGAGACCGCTTTCGCCAATGACCAGAGTATCGGGGCCGGTAAACTTGATACCTTGGGGCTGACCGGTCTTGGGCAGTGTATTGTAGATGCCGATACCGGAGACTACTTTGCGCTCGGCAGCATTCTTTTCAGGGTTGATCACCCGAGTGCGTTCCGTGTTGCCGAGGTTCTTCACCACCATGGCGGTTGAACCGCCGCCATCCAAGTTCATAGCTCGCTCTACGCCAAGCCGGGTCATAAAGTCGGACAGCTCGCCTAAGGTGAGACCTTTCGAACGATCGGTGCGTCCTTCGGCGGCGATAAGATAGATCATTTTGTGGTCTGCAGAGACTCCGACAGCTGTCCGGGCACGACGCCCCCCGAGTACATTGATGTCCTTGGTGTACGGCACGCTTTGTCCCTTGTCCACCAAGAGGGCGTGGCCGCCGATTAAAAATTGATAGTTATCATTTGGCGTGATGCCGAAATTGACTTTGATCGTATCGCCGACCTTGATGTTTTGATTGACAAAGTCTTCCGCCGCCGCCGATACCTGAAGAATTAATTTGCCGTCTGGTACGGCATAGGGAAGACTTTGTTTCGGACTGATAGCTTCTACCACGCCGTTTGCGTTGACTAAAACTTCCGTGTTTTTCTCATCACCTCTGGAAGCTGAGGCCCAGAAATCGTTGTAAACCTGAATTTTATTTTCGTGAGAGTACTCGCCGGTGCCGTCGTACCAATAATAGGATTTATTCAAACCGTCAATGGGATAGCTGACGTCGTTGGCGGCCGTGACCTTGCCTTCAAAGTACGTGGTATCGATGACGGCGCGTTTGTCTGCGGTAATGGCAAGGGTGTGGCGATCGGTATAGACCGCAGGAGAGCTCACCAGTCGTCCGTCGATAATGGAAGCGCTGTCCGGTGCCCCTTGAAGCAAGGTGTTGTAGTAATCGCCGTTGACCAAAGCTTCCGCGTCGGTGCGTTCAGCCATAGATGAAACCGTGGCGTGTTGCGTATACTTGCCTTGACCGGCCACCACTTTCAGATCCAGACCCGGATTGTTCAGATCCAACTCCAACACTTCAATGATCGCCCGGTTTTTGTCGTAGGTCACATCATAGGTCACACGCGTCGCGCCCGGACTAAACGTCTCGCGGTACACCTCTTCGGCGTAGGTCGTCTGAGTCAAGACCATCACGCAAAGCAGTGCTATAACATAAATTGAATATCGTAATCGTTTCATAGTTCCTCCTTAGTTACTATTATAACAACTCTCCTAAAGAGAAAAAGGATTTTTGGCGGATTGTCACGGAATTGAAATAAAACTTCAGGCAGGATACAATAGAACCAACAAATCAAACCGAGGTGAACCATGAACATAGTATCCGATCTACAACTGGTCTATAAAAAAGCGGGGGAAGATACCTTGAGACGGATTAAAAATAATCCGGTGATAGTGGTACTGCCGGCTGTATATTCCGTTGCCATATTCTATATCATGTTGGCTGTCAATCGTGTGGTGTTGGTTCTCAGTCCTATGCTGAGCGGCTGGGTCACACCCCTTGTCGAGGTGCTTATCCTGTCAAGCTTCTTCTATATTATGCACGATCTCATCCGATTTGACCGGATTCATCTGAATCGTCGGGGCTTTCAGTCCAGCTTTACGGAATACTTTCTCTCCATCTATTCCGTCTACTTTATTCTCGCTGTTGCCCGCATGATTCTGCCTGTCGCATCCGGACTGATTGCCATGGTCTTTTTTATCGGCTTTAATGTCATTGCGGAAGAGATTTATCTTGGCGGCGAGAGCTACCTTGACGCTTATACCGGAGCTTTTCGATTTATCAAAGACAATCTTGTCCATTGGTTTCTGCCGGTGGGGATTTACACGTTGATTGCCTGGGGTCTTTTTGCTGTGAATCCTCTTACGTTCATCAATGTGGTAAAAATACCTTTAGGCTTAACCTATTATCCGGGCTTTGGTGTCAGCTACTTTGTGTTCCAAGTTATCACCGCCGTATACGCCGTTTTTCGAGGCTCCCTTTACAGCCTTCTCAAAGGCTCGTCAATGCGCAAACGCACCTATATGGGAGGGTTTTAATGCATGAATAAAAATGAACAGCTAAAAGACATCGTGTTTATTGAACTGAAAGAACCGATGGTCATCGGCACCATCACCATTCCCACCATACCCCTGCCCGTGCGACTCACCAGTCTTGTCACCGGCATCAAATCAGGGGACTTGGAGGAAAATTTCAACCTTCTACGCGTCACCGAGGGGATCGTCTACCTCTTGGGTATCGAACCGGACTTTAAATACAAAGATGAGTATCGGGCGATCATTCATATCCTTAATAACCCGAAAGACTACATCCTCGCTTTAGCCAAAACCTATTATGATAACGATAAATTAGATGAAGCACGAACTTATCTCAATGCTGAAAGCGCCCTTTTAGACTCTGATGCAGACGTGGCCTTTACTAAACTGAATATCGATGAAGAGCTGTTTAGCCTTCGTCAGGAAGAGCTGAACGATGATGAGCGAAGTGCGTGGATTGCTCAACTTGTCCAAGGCTATGAACACCTTTGCGATATAGGGTACACCTTGGCCTATTACAAATTGGGTTACATCAATCACAACTTAGGTAATGAGCTCAAAGCCTACCTTTACTTTAAAAAATTTCTGGAGACGACAGATAACGAAGAGTTGAAGAATGACGTGCGTCTCCTCATCGATGACATCAAAGACAGTGCCCGCATGGAAGAAGCTGAGACCTATTTGAGTTACGGCAAGTTTGCTCAGGCCGCAAGCGCACTGGATGAGGTCAGCGCAAGCTATCCTCAATTAGATAAGCTCTACTATTATAAGAGTCTTGTAGCTTACAACGGCGGACAGCACAACGAAGCTCTCCGTTGGGTATTGCAGGCTCTTGAGCTGAATAAAGAAGAGGCGTATTACAATCAAAAGGCCCTTATACTCCTTTCGGTGGGAAACAACATCGCGGCGGAAGATACCTATCGGGAAGGTATAGCGACCTTCCCGAGCAGTTATACCATGCTCTATAACCTAGGGATACTCCTCATCAATATGGGGCGGCGCGATGGCATCGACTATTTAAAGCAGGCCAATGCCATCGAACCTTCAGACACGTTAGCGCAGATGATTGATACGTATATATAATAGTCGAGATACGACACGTAAAGTCTGAAAAAAATCTCAGGAATAATTGTAAAATTCCATTGACAAGGAAAACTTGAGATGCTAAACTAGATAAAGTCAACTGAAGATGTCGGCGGCATATTGAAGCAGACAGTTTGAAAAGAAAAAGAAAAAACAACTTGACAAACCACTTCAGAAGACCTATTATATAAAAGCTGTGTTGACACGGCAGCGGCAATCGAGCTGAAAAGAAATGAAAAAAGTTCTTGACAGAGAGAGACGGCCGCGATATAATATACAAGCTGTCTCGAAAGAGGTAGCACTGAACCAAGATAATTACATAGTGTAGAAAACGAAAAATCATAAGCAAGCAAGCTTAGCGGAAAAGTCAGTGAAACAACTGAAAGCTAAGGACAAAAACTTTTTATCGAGAGTTTGATCCTGGCTCAGGACGAACGCTGGCGGCGCGCCTAACACATGCAAGTCGAGCGATGAATCGCACACAGAACCCTTCGGGGTGACGTGAGCGAGGATTAGCGGCGGACGGGTGAGTAACACGTGAGCAACCTACCTTTGACACGGGGATAGCCACCGGAAACGGTGATTAATACCCGATAACATCGAATTGACACCTGTCGAATCGATCAAAGTGCCTAGCGGTCAAAGATGGGCTCGCGGCTGATTAATTAGTTGGTGAGGTAACGGCTCACCAAGATAGCGATCAGTAACCGGCCTGAGAGGGTGAACGGTCACATTGGAACTGAGACACGGTCCAAACTCCTACGGGAGGCAGCAGTGGGGAATATTGCACAATGGGGGAAACCCTGATGCAGCGACGCCGCGTGAGCGAAGAAGGATTTCGATTCGTAAAGCTCTGTCCTATGGGAAGATAATGACGGTACCATAGGAGGAAGCCCCGGCTAACTACGTGCCAGCAGCCGCGGTAATACGTAGGGGGCGAGCGTTGTCCGGAATCACTGGGCGTAAAGGGTTCGCAGGCGGTCATGCAAGTCCGATGTGAAAGGCAGAGGCTCAACCTCTGTAAGCATTAGAAACTGTATGACTTGAGTAGTGAAGAGGTAAGTGGAATTCCTAGTGTAGCGGTGAAATGCGTAGATATTAGGAGGAATACCGGTGGCGAAGGCGACTTACTGGTCACAAACTGACGCTGAGGAACGAAAGCATGGGTAGCAAACAGGATTAGATACCCTGGTAGTCCATGCCGTAAACGATGAGTGCTAGGTGTCGGAGAATTTCGGTGCCGCAGTTAACACATTAAGCACTCCGCCTGGGGAGTACGTGCGCAAGCATGAAACTCAAAGGAATTGACGGGGACCCGCACAAGCAGCGGAGCATGTGGTTTAATTCGAAGCAACGCGAAGAACCTTACCAGGGCTTGACATACTAGTGACCGGTGTAGAGATACACCCTTCTCTTCGGAGACACTAATACAGGTGGTGCATGGTTGTCGTCAGCTCGTGTCGTGAGATGTTGGGTTAAGTCCCGCAACGAGCGCAACCCTTACCTTTAGTTGCCAGCATGTAACGATGGGAACTCTAGAGGGACTGCCGATGATAAATCGGAGGAAGGTGGGGATGACGTCAAATCATCATGCCCTTTATGTCCTGGGCTACACACGTGCTACAATGGTCGGAACAAAGAGCGAGCAAGTCAGTGATGCCAAGCGAATCTCAAAAAGCCGATCTCAGTTCGGATTGTTCTCTGCAACTCGAGAACATGAAGTCGGAGTTGCTAGTAATCGCAGATCAGAATGCTGCGGTGAATGCGTTCCCGGGTCTTGTACACACCGCCCGTCACACCATGGGAGCTTGTAATACCCGAAGCCGGTGAGCTAACGAAAGAAGCAGCCGTCGAAGGTAGGATAAGTGACTGGGGTGAAGTCGTAACAAGGTAGCCGTATCGGAAGGTGCGGCTGGATCACCTCCTTTCTAAGGAAAACCGAAGAACCTTATGTGTCTAAGGACACGTCAGGTTCGGGTTACAATCAAGTCTTATGACTTTCGTTCTACACTATGAAATTATATATGGACCTGTAGCTCAGCAGGTTAGAGCGCACGCCTGATAAGCGTGAGGTCGGAGGTTCGAGTCCCCCCAGGTCCACCATGCTTATACCTATAAGCAACTGAACCATGAAAACTACACAATCATATGAAAAACACAAGAGAAGACAAGTCAAAATTTCTAACATAAGAACAATTGACAATCTTCACTGGATAAAATGCAGTCAATACAGAATTGATTAGCAAAGGTCAAGTAAAAAAGAGCATTAGGTGAATGCCTAGGCACCAAGAGGCGACGAAGGACGTGACAAGCTGCGATAAGCTACGGGGAGGCGCAAATAGCCATCAATCCGTAGATGTCCGAATGGGGCAACCCACCTCGTACGAGGTATCCTTAAGCGAATCCATAACTTAAGGAAGCGAACCGGGTGAACTGAAACATCTAAGTAACCCGAGGAAAAGAAAGAAACATCGATATTCTCAGTAGCGGCGAGCGAACGGGATAGAGCCCAAGCGTGCAGACGATAGATACGGTTAGTCCAATTACCTGGGAAGGTAAGCCAAAGAAGGTAACAGCCCTGTCAGCGAAAACCGGACACTATCAGCACAAGAGAGTACCACGGGACACGAGAAACCCGGTGGGAAGACGGGGGGACCACCCCCCAAGGCTAAATACTACTTGGTGACCGATAGCGAACCAGTACCGTGAGGGAAAGGTGAAAAGAACCCCGAGAGGGGAGTGAAATAGAAACTGAAACCTAATGTTTACAAGCAGCGAAACTGGCATAAGCCAGGATCGTGTACTTTTTGTAGAACGGGCCAGCGAGTTATGATACTAAGCAAGGTTAAGAAGTAAAGCTTCGGAGCCGTAGGGAAACCGAGTCTTAATAGGGCGAGAGTTTGGTGTCATAGACCCGAAACCGTGTGATCTATCCATGGGCAGAGTGAAGTCGGAGTAAAATCTGATGGAGGCTCGAACCGGGTAACGTTTAAAAGTTATCGGATGACCTGTGGATAGGGGTGAAAAGCCAAACGAACACGGAGATAGCTGGTTCTCCTCGAAATAGCTTTAGGGCTAGCCTTTAGTGAACAATGATGAGGGGGTAGAGCACTGACTGGTCTAGGGGGCAATAGCTTACCGCGACCTATCAAACTCCGAATACCAAATCAAGCACTAAGGAGTCAGACTATGTGGGATGAGCTTCATAGTCGAAAGGGAAACAGCCCAGACCACCAGCTAAGGTCCCAAAATAATAGTTAAGTGGGAAAGGATGTGGAGTTACTCAGACAACCAGGATGTTGGCTTAGAAGCAGCCATACATTTAAAGAGTGCGTAATAGCTCACTGGTCAAGTGACTCTGCGCCGAAGATAACCGGGGCTAAACTATATACCGAAGCTGTGGATCCGTAAGGATGGTAGAGGAGCAATGTGTAAGAGACGAAGCAGAAGGCGTAAGCCACTGTGGATTTTACAGAAGAGAGAATGCTGGCATGAGTAGCGAGAGGTGAGTGAGAATCTCACCCGTCGAAAACCTAAGGATTCCTGAGCAAGGCTCGTCCACTCAGGGTAAGTCGGGACCTAAGGCGAGGCTGAAAAGCGTAGTCGATGGCAAACAGGTTGAGATTCCTGTACCGATAGGAAGCGTTCACGTAAGTGGGGACGCAGGAGGATAATAGAAGCGCCCAGTTGGTGCGGCGTGCAAGCACAAAGGTGGGACACGAGGCAAATCCCGTGTCTAGTAACACTGAAGTGTGATGCGGATCGAAAACAAGTAGAGAAGTCTATGAATCCACACTGCCAAGAAAAGCCACTATCGAGTAACCTATCGCCCGTACCGCAAACCGACACAGGTAGGTGAGGAGAGAATCCTAAGACGCGCGGAAGAACCTTTGTTAAGGAACTCGGCAAAATGACCCCGTAACTTCGGGAGAAGGGGAGCCCTAGCAATAGGGTCGCAGTGAAAAGGCCCAAGCGACTGTTTACCAAAAACACAAGTTTCTGCCAAGTCGAAAGACGACGTATAGGAGCTGACACCTGCCCGGTGCTGGAAGGTTAAGGGGAAGAGTTAGCGCAAGCGAAGCTTAGAACTGAAGCCCCAGTAAACGGCGGCCGTAACTATAACGGTCCTAAGGTAGCGAAATTCCTTGTCGGGTAAGTTCCGACCCGCACGAAAGGTGTAACGATTTGGGCACTGTCTCAACAAAGGATCCGGTGAAATTGTAGTAGCGGTAAAGATGCCGCTTACCCACGACAGGACGGAAAGACCCCGTGGAGCTTTACTGTAGGTTGACATTGGATTTTGAGTTTGAATGTACAGGATAGGTGGGAGACAGAGAACTAAGCACGCCAGTGTTTAGGGAGTCACCGTTGGGATACCACTCTTTTAAACTTAGAATTCTAACCTAACCCCTTGAATCAGGGGAAGGGACACTGTCAGTCGGGCAGTTTGACTGGGGCGGTCGCCTCCGAAAGAGTAACGGAGGCGTTCAAAGGTTCCCTCAGCACGGACGGAAATCGTGCGAAGAGTATAAAGGCAAAAGGGAGCTTGACTGCGAGACCAACAAGTCGAGCAGGTGCAAAAGCAGGACTTAGTGATCCGGTGGTACCGCGTGGAAGGGCCATCGCTCAACGGATAAAAGCTACCCCGGGGATAACAGGCTTATCTCCCCCAAGAGTCCACATCGACGGGGAGGTTTGGCACCTCGATGTCGGCTCGTCTCATCCTGGGGCTGAAGTAGGTCCCAAGGGTTGGGCTGTTCGCCCATTAAAGAGGCACGCGAGCTGGGTTCAGAACGTCGTGAGACAGTTCGGTCCCTATCCGTCGTGGGCGTAGGAAATTTGAGAGGAGCTATCCTTAGTACGAGAGGACCGGGATGGACAAACCGCTGGTGCATCAGTTGTCATGCCAATGGCACGGCTGAGTAGCTAAGTTTGGAAGGGATAAGAGCTGAAGGCATCTAAGCACGAAGCCCCCCTCGAGATGAGATTTCCCCATAGATAAGACCCCTTGAAGAAAATGAGGTAGATAGGCTCAAGGTGGAAGCGCAGTAATGTGTGGAGCTAATGAGTACTAATCGGTCGAAGACTTGACCAAAGCATATGATTGTGAGTTTATCCGGTATCCATAGTATGAAGGACACACCTGTACCCATTCCGAACACAGAAGTTAAGCTTTAATACGCCGATGGTACTTGGCTGGAGACGGCCTGGGAGAGTAGGTTTTGCCGGATTATATTAATAATCTTAGGTAGCTCAAAGGTGGAGCAACCGGCTGTTAACCGGTAGGTTGTGGGTTCGAGTCCCACCCTGAGAGCCAGAATGCCGGGGTGGCGGAACTGGCAGACGCACAGGACTTAAAATCCTGCGGTGGTAACACACCGTACCGGTTCGATTCCGGTCCTCGGCACCAAATATTGACGCGGGATGGAGCAGTCCGGTAGCTCGTCGGGCTCATAACCCGAAGGTCGTAGGTTCGAATCCTGCTCCCGCTACCATTTACACTGAGAGAATTTGGTTCTGTGCAATTATTGTGGCGGCGTAGCTCAGTTGGCTAGAGCATGTGGTTCATACCCGCAGTGTCAGGAGTTCAAATCTCTTCGCCGCTACCAATTTTCTTTCATAAGGCCCTGTGGTCAAGCGGTTAAGACACCACCCTTTCACGGTGGTATCCCGGGTTCGATTCCCGGCAGGGTCACCATTACTTCACTGATATGGGCGCTTAGCTCAGTTGGGAGAGCATCTGCCTTACAAGCAGGGGGTCATAGGTTCGAGCCCTATAGTGCCCACCATATTACAATCAAGAACAGGAATTGGCCTGGTAGTTCAGTTGGTTAGAATGCCAGCCTGTCACGCTGGAGGTCGTCGGTTCGAGCCCGATCCAGGTCGCCAATTTATTTTAAATATCCAGTTTATATGCGGATGTGGCTCAGTGGTAGAGCATCGCCTTGCCAAGGCGAGGGTCGCGAGTTCGAATCTCGTCATCCGCTCCATTTATGACCTTATTTCACAGGTTCAAATCAATATTGTGCGTCCTTAGCTCAGCTGGATAGAGCGTCTGGCTACGGACCAGAAGGTCGGGGGTTCGAATCCTCTAGGGCGTACCAAAATCCCTGTAACTGCTAAGGTTACAGGGTATTTTTAAAACTGAAGACTTTGTTCGCGGATGTGGCTCAATGGTAGAGCATCGCCTTCCCAAGGCGAGGGCTGCGAGTTCGATTCTCGTCATCCGCTCCATATGCGTCCTTAGCTCAGTTGGATAGAGCGTTTGGTTCCGGTCCAAAAGGTCGGGGGTTCGAGTCCTCTAGGGCGTACCAAAATCCCTGTAACTGCCAGGGTTACAGGGTGGACTTTAAAATAATGATAGTTTATAGATATATCTATGCGGATGTGGCTCAGTGGTAGAGCATCGCCTTGCCAAGGCGAGGGTCGCGAGTTCGAATCTCGTCATCCGCTCCATAAGGTTACTGTCTTTGGAATAAGGCGGTAGTAAAAATCCCACATGATTACATGTGGGATTTTTTGTGAATAAAAAGCTTTGTGTAAAAGGCGAGGATGATGGTGTAGGACAGCTACACGCGGTAGATATAAAACTTTAGACTCAAGTAAAATATCTACAATACATTAAGGTGTTGCGGTAACGTATACAGGAGATCAATAATTCGGTGGGATATAAGCGGTGTCAGCTCCATGGTATTGGGCTATCAGATAGATGAAAAATATTATGGATCGCGGAAAGCCATCAGTAGCTGTGTTGATCCGTGACAGATGAACTTGCTGTGTGGTGAGAGGGAGTCATGAATCGTAAACCGAGTTTAGCTTAACTGTTCAGAACTCCTCATAAAGCTTGAAGGACGTCCATTGAGACTAATTTTTAATCATTCAACATCGGACCGGTTAAGACGGATCACTGCTTCGAGACATCTCATCATGAATATAAAGCGGGTTGCGATAGTCTAAGCTCGGCGCGTCATTAAGTAAAAGACTGCGCAGCTCGGCGGCTCGGCACTCCTGTATCCAAGCGTCGTGATTGAAAGCTTGATATGCTTTCGGGTTCTGCACCAGGTGGCGGTTCCCGTTTTTTGAGCGGAGGAGCTCTCTACCTCTTGGGCCGATGGCAAGCACACGAAGAGGCAGTTGCGTCATCACTGCGTCATAATCTTTACGGCGGAGTTCAAGCAGTGTTTGGGTGAGGTAACGGTTCATGCGAGCGTGAGTCATGTGTTTCGGCTTCAGCGCATTCCAATCCTCTGAACCCTTCACAGCTTGAGCTAAACGGTGCTCAAGACCGTCCTCATAATCTAAAGACACGACAGCTTCTTCATCTATCATCTCACGATAGCGAAGAAGTTTTTTTATTTGAGCGGTTACATCGACATCGGCTTGCGTGTGGTTAGTAGATGTCAGGGCCGTATAGACGGCGTCGGGCACCACTTTGCGAAGCTCGTCCCAAGCACCGTTGACAGTAAGCTCTCGAATGTGAGAAGCCGAGGCGAAGGCGATATCTCCCGTTGTCACCTCACCGCTATGGTGCGCCACGGTTCGTGCTATGGCGTAGGGTTCAAGGAGGACATTCAGATCTCGAATGGCGCCTAGGTACTCCAGAGCCAAAATGTTGTTGGGACGTCGGAGTGCGTCCCTCTCAGCGTCAGATACGTCGAGACAATCCTCCAACGTCTGGGGCAAGGATAAGCCTTGTTTTAAAGTACGAATCAATGACTGGGACGGCACGGCGCTGATTTTGTCAGCAAGAGGTACAAGCACCTCAAGGGGCGACTCGGCTCCGAAGATTAATCGGTCTGCGCCGAAAGCCGCCGCCATGGCAACACCGCCTCGGGCAAAAAATGTCGCCGGAGCGACCGCACATACCACAGGCAGTTCCAACACCAGATCCGCACCGTACCGTGCGGCAAGACCGGCTCGTGTAAATTTATCCAGCACCGCTGGCGTACCTCGTTGTGTGAAGCTTCCGCTCATGATCACCACCACGGGACCGAACGTGCGTGCCTGTTCCAGCTGATAGCGATGGCCGTTGTGAAAGGGATTGTATTCTGCAATGATGGCTGAAATCATACGTATCTCTCATTTCTCTAATTCTTGTCTCTATGATATAATAGATGCGGAAAATTTCAAAGACTACGAGGAGGATTACATGAAAATTTTAGTAATTAACTGCGGTTCATCATCGTTGAAGTATCAGCTTATCGATATGGACGGGGAACAGCTCATGGCAAAAGGTCTGGTGGAACGCATCGGCATTGAAGGCTCACGCGTCAAACACGAGACGACAGGTAAGGATAAAAAAGTCATAGAACAGGATTTAAAAGATCACAAAGACGCTCTGAAAATTGTAATGGATTCCATTATCGACAGTGAGTACGGCGCCATTGCATCCTTGGACGAAATCGGAGCCGTCGGCCATCGGGTCGTACACGGCGGCGAAGACTTTGCAGATTCTGTCATCATTGATGAGGCCGTCATTGAAGCCATTAAAAAGAACTTCGACGTTGCACCGCTTCACAATCCTCCAAACATTATGGGCATCGAAGCAGTCAGCACCCTGCTTCCAAATGTAAAACAAGTGGCAGTCTTCGACACCGCCTTCCATCAAACCATGCCGGCAAAGAACTACATCTACGCCTTGCCATATGACACCTACGAAGACTACAAGATTCGCCGTTACGGCTTCCACGGCACTTCCCATAAATACGTTACCGAACGTGCTGCAGACATGGTAGGCAAATCCAAAGATCAAGTGAACCTCGTCACTTGCCATCTCGGTAATGGTGCGTCCATCACAGCAGTTAAAGAAGGCAAGAGCTATGACACGACCATGGGCTTCACACCGCTTGAAGGACTGCCAATGGGAACTCGCTCCGGGAATATTGATCCTGCCATCATCACTTTCTTAATGGATAAAAAAGGGCTTGACGGCGCAGGCATCGACAACTTGTTGAACAAAGAGTCCGGCGTCCTCGGTATCAGCGGCGTGTCCTCCGATTTCAGAGACATTGAAGAAGCTATGGCAAACGGCAACCAACGTGCCGAACTCGCTCTTGACGTCTATGAAACCGATGCGGCTAAATTCATTGCAGGCTACTTCACTCACTTTGACGCCCTCGAAGACATTGACGGTATTGTCTTTACCGCAGGTCTTGGCGAAAACTCAGCGGAAACACGCGCCAACATCATTAAAAAGCTGAGCGTGTTCGGCGTAGAAATTGACTCTGAAGCCAACGCTATGCGCGGTGAAGAAAAAATTGTCTCCACTGATGCATCGTCTGTCAAAGTTATGGTCATCCCAACCAACGAAGAGCTGATGATTGCACGCGACACATTAAACTTAGTAAAATAAATCCTCTATCGCCTTGAACGACTCAAGGCGATTTTTTATGCAACGTTTCACACAACGCTGATTTGACATGAGTACGATATGCACAGCACCATGGACAACAGATTGATGGCGTCGTCAAGGCCCTATTGTATGTTAAAACGGTATATTTTTTCTCAAAGCCATGGATGAAGTGAATATTATGAAAATTAGGGTATAGTATAAGCGTAGAAATTTTAAGGAGGGATATTGTGGATAAAGATTATATTGTAGAAGAGATTGAAGGTTTATTTAAAATTATTAAACTTCAAGAGTTCAGAAAGACACCGGGCGTTGTCTTTGATGTGATGGGCAAGTCTATGGTACCGAAGGTTGATGCGATTGACCGCGTGCTCCACTTACAAGACGCCATCAGCCCGGGCCCTGTAGAAGGTGACGACCGTCCTTGGTATATGCACCCTTATCAAGATGACAATCTGTTAGTACTGCGAGGCGAACGCCACGTGGAACTCTGGTCTGAAAAAGAACCTCACGTTCACAAATTCGTGGTGACACCTGAGTATATCGAACACAACGGCAAACGCGTTCTCGAAGGCGGCGGACTCTTAGTTTGGCCAACCTACGTGTTCCACAGAGTTCAATCCGGTAAAGACGGTTCCGCATCGGTGAACATGGCAACCCACTATGAAGGCTTCGATATTAAGACCAACTTTAACATCTACTCGCTCAACCCTGAAACCGGCGAATACAAAGTCGCTCGTGAAGGGCATAAGGATCAAAAGTAAACACATCAAGCCACGCTTCGGCGTGGTTTTTTATATTGTGAGAACAAAAAGTAAAAAAAATTTGTCATTTCTATTTAAATTGGTATAATCTGGGGTATAGAAGTTGTGTCTTTGTGTTAAGTAAACGGTTTATTATTGGGGAGTTTGATTTACCGGCGAAGAATATGGCGTGGTAAAGAAATTGAAATTTTATTTAAGGCCGGGACACAAGGTGTGATATTCTATTAGGGTATTTAAACACGTCGTGCTTTTGCATACGATTACCGGGCGACCTGTGAGCTGCTATAGTCAAAGACAGGACGCCGAATGTGAGAGCAACGACGATGAGACTAATCTAGCAAGGGTACTTGCGTAAGGAGCAACCATGAAAGTTGAACGTATTAATACAAGTCGTGACGTCTGTCCGTACATTGGCGAGGAAGTCTTATATATTACCGAAACGGATACGGATTCTACCCACTTGGAGCCGGTGGATTTCACTGGTCTGGAAGGCGTAAGCTTTTCCACTGAAGGGATTAAGAACAATCCATACTTTATGGACACCGTCATGGATGTGATGAGCATCGAATTCATCTATGCCTTGATTTCCGGACAGGTGCATCGCTATAGCGCCATGTCTGAAATCTATCAGCTTTTGGGACTTGCTATCAATCCCGGTGCGGTGTTCATCATCGCCTATGACGATTTTTGGAAGCTGAGCGAAGACCGAGGCCTGAAGTTCCGTCTGGAGATGAAGAAGAATCTCTGCACCAAGAGTAGAAAAGTCCTCGGGGATTATAAAGCATTGGTCGGGAGTATTCGAGATACGGATCGTGTGGTCATGATGTTGGATTTGGAGGGTCGCACAGGGGAAGACGCGGATGCGTTTATCGCAAAGGTCGGCAACCAACTGGTTCGAGAGCTCATTCTGGCCACAGGTCACTCTGTCTCTGTCAGTGTCGGTCACCCCATTTCCAATCTGAACACGCCGATGTTCGCCTACGAGCAGGCGCTCAAGGCCATGAGCCTCACCTTTGGGAAAGGCCGGGGACAATTTTTCGTGTATCAGGATGAGATGGGCGAGCATAATGCTGAGTTGAATCTTGAGACCATCGTTCACAACATTGTGGTGGAAGTGGGTCTGATGAACATTGAGGGCATTCATGTCGTCATTCAAAACCTCTTTGACAGGTTTAGGGAGGATATGTCCTCGTCGGCTTACGTACGTTCCACAGTGGTCATGATGCTCTCCGAGTCCACCAACTACATTATGCGACTGCCGATTGAAAGCAAAAATCGGGTGGCGTCCTATCTCTTTGACACCTTAAACAGCACCTTTGTTCAGACCACTCTGGGGGATATAGAGAAAGTGTGTCGGGAATTTTACGACAAGGTGATGGAGCTTATGGACCGTCGCCATCTCACCAGCGGCATGGACGTGGCTCTCACCTATATCCATAAATACTATATGTATCCGATCAATTTGGATAAGATCGCCTATGTGTCCGGCTACAACAAGAGTTATTTTTCACGCCTCTTCAAGGAAAAGATGGGCATCAGTTTTGTTGATTATTTAAACGGCGTACGTCTTGAAAATGCGAAGCGAATGCTAAGAGAGACCAAACTGTCGGTGCTTGAGATCTGTGAAAAGGTCGGGTATCAGAATCTCAGCTACTTCAGTGTCAGCTTCAAACGCATCGTCGGCATGACCCCGTCGGCCTATCGCAAGAGTCAAGAAGCTTGACAAGGGCGAGAGATTCGATTAATATAAAAGAAAACACTCCATGTCTTGGAGCAAATATTTTTTTCATATTGGCATGTAACAGTGCCAATTTTTTATTTTTATAGCAAACGGGAGGGACTATGGAAAATTTTGGAAAAATGACATTTAACAAGGCACGCATGAAGGAAAGACTGCCTCACTCAGTCTACGTCAAGTGGAAAGAGGTGGTTCGAAGCAATTTGGAGTTGGATCGTGACACGGCGGACGCCATTGCTCACGCGATGAAAGAATGGGCCCTGGAGCAGGGCGCCACCCATTATTCACACTGGTTCCATCCGTTAAACGGCCTGACGGCCAAAAAGATGGAGGCCTTTGTAGACCGGGAGGACAGTGAACCCCTCTTCCGTTTTTCCGGCAAAGAACTGATTAAAGGCGAGCCGGACGCATCCTCCTTTCCAAGCGGCGGCATTCGCTCCACCTTTGAAGCAAGGGGCTACACCTATTGGGACGTGACGGCCAATTCTTTTGTCATTGACAACGTCCTCTACATTCCGACAGTATTTGTAGCCTACACCGGTGAAAAGCTCGATACCCGCGGACCACTCATCGCAGCGACCAGCCGCCTGTCCGCTATCGGCGCCGACGTGATGAATCTGCTCTACAAAGAGAACCATACCTATCGTATGCGGGTGAAAGTCGGTTTGGAACAGGAATTTTTCCTGGTGGATCAAAAACTCTTTGAAGCGCGGCTTGACCTCAATACAACCGGACGCACCCTCTTCGGCGCACGGCCTGCCAAGGGTCAGGAAATGGAAGATCACTACTTCGGACGCATTCCGGAACGTGTCGGCGCATTTTACAAGGAAGTGGATCAGGCTCTTTGGGAACTGGGCATTTTTGCCAAAACCGAGCACAACGAAGTCGCTCCGGGACAGTTCGAGTTGGCCATCCTCTTTGAAAATGTCAACATCGCCGTCGATGACAACCAACTGTGTATGGACATTTTGAAAAAGACCGCCCGCAAGCACGGTTTGGTGTGTCTGCTTCACGAAAAGCCGTTCCGAGGTGTCAACGGATCCGGGAAACACAATAACTACTCCATCGGCACCAACTTCGGGTTTAACTGCTTCGATCCCGGGGACAATCCGCAGGACAACCTTCCGTTTCTCACATTTGTCAGCGCCTTGGTGGAAGTGGTGTATAAATATCAAACCCTCATTCGAATTTCCACCTCATCCCTCTCCAATGATCACCGTCTCGGCGGCGACGAAGCGCCTCCCGCCATTGTCTCCCTCTTTTTAGGGACGGACTTGGAAGATTTGCTTCGCTCCATTGCCGATCCGAACTATGAAAAGAAAGTGACACGTCCTGCGTTTAAGGTGCAAAATTTAGGCGAAGTGCCGACAGATAAGACCGACCGCAACCGCACCGCAACCGTTGCCTTCACCGGCAACAAGTTTGAATTCCGGATGCTGGGTTCATCCAAGTCAGCCGCAGGTTTAAACATCGTGTTAAATGCCGCTATGGCTGACGTTCTTCAAGGTTATCTTAAGCGCCTGACACAAGCTGAGGACCTGAAAGAGGAAGTCTATGCCATTGTTCGGGATACGATGGCGCACTATAGCGCTGTGGTCTACGACAAGGACAACTACTCTCAAGTGTGGGTGGACGAGGCGAAACGCCGCGGTCTGAAGAACCACAAGCGCCTGATGGATGCCCTGCTTGCTATTGAAAACGAAGATTCCTACGAAGTCTTTAAGCGCATGGACATTTTCACCGATGTGGAACTCAAAGCCATTTGGGAAATTCAGTTTGAAGAAGTGCGCAATGTTCATCTTCTTGAACTACGCACCATGGCGGAAATCCTTGAAAAGTATATTAAGCCGATGGCCATGGCCCAAGGCGTGGCTTATGGCGAAGCACTTAAGCACATGAACAATCTTCGCATCAAAAAAGATTTGGACTGGATGAACGATAAAATTACTCAGCTCTACGACGTGACAGATCGGATTCATGAGGTGCACGACAAGGCGGAGTCCAACCACGACGCGAAAAAGTCGGCGACCTATCTGGATGAACATGCTACAATAGTATTAGAAGATGCGCGGCAAGTGGTGGATGCCATTGAGGAAAAACTCAGCCACGAGATCAACACCTTGCCGACGTACACGGAGCTTTTGAATTCATTGATAATAGGAGGATAATGTGAGTAAGTTCATATTTGTTACCGGAGGCGTGGTCTCAGGTATTGGAAAAGGAATCAGTGCGGCGAGTATCGGCCGCCTTTTAAAAGAACGGGGACTGAGTGTGTTCATGCAGAAATTCGATCCGTATTTGAACATTGATCCCGGTACCATGAGTCCTTTCCAACATGGGGAAGTGTTCGTCACCAAAGACGGTGCGGAGACGGATTTGGACCTTGGCCACTACGAGCGTTTTATTGATGAGGAATTGACCAAACGAGGTTCCATCACCACCGGCAAAGTCTACTCCAAAGTCATTGAAAAAGAACGCCGAGGCGACTACAACGGCTCGACGGTACAAGTCATCCCTCACATTACCGATGAGATCAAGCAGGCGGTATATAAAGCGGCGGAAGAGTCCAAAGCCGATGTGGTCATTACAGAGATCGGCGGCACCGTCGGGGACATTGAATCCCTGCCGTTTCTCGAAGCCATTCGGCAAATTCACGCCGAAAACGGCCAGGATGATGTGCTCTTTGTCCATACCGTGTTAGTGCCGAACATCCCCGGCAGTGATGAACTCAAGACCAAACCGACACAACACTCCTATAAAACCCTGATGAGCTACGGCATTCAAGCGGACATCATCGTCGTACGGGCGGGCATTCCTATCACACAATCCGTAAAAGATAAGATTTCCCTCTTCTGCGACGTACCTCGTGAAGCCATTGTGGAATCCAAAACGGTGGATCTCATCTACGAAGTGCCTCTTGTATTCCATGAACAGGGCATTGACAACTATATTATCAAGCGCCTGGCACTGAAAGCTCAGGACTCTGAGCACAACTGGAAGAATATGGTCATGCGGTTTAAAAAGGCGGAAACACCGCTAAACATCGCGTTGGTAGGCAAGTATGTTGAGCTTCACGATGCCTACCTGTCCGTATCTCAAGCCTTGATGGACGCCGGCTATGAAAACGGCGCCAAAGTCAACATTAAGTGGGTGAATGCGGAAGATCTCGCCAAAGATAATCTGGAAGCCACCTTCAGCGACGTCGCCGGCATTATTGTACCGGGCGGCTTCGGAAGTCGGGGCACAGAGGGCATGATTATGACCTCGAAATATGCCAGAGAGAACAACGTGCCGTACTTCGGCATCTGTTACGGCATGCAGATTGCCCTCATCGACGTGGCGAGAAATAAGCTGGGCCTTAAGGGCGCGAACTCCACCGAAATCGATCCGGACACGTCCTATCCGATCATTGACCTTCTGGAAAACCAAAAGACGGTGGAAAACCTCGGCGGCACACTGCGTCTCGGCAACTATGACTGCCTCCTCGAAGAGGGCAGTCGCACCCGGGAGCTCTACGGAGAGGACAAAATCATTGAGCGCCATCGTCACAGATATGAGTTCAACAACTCCTTTAGAGGCGACATTCGCCGCGCCGGCGTCGTCTTTAGCGGCGTGAACGAAGATCTGGACCTGGTGGAAATCATCGAAATTCCTGAGCACAAGTTCTTTGTTGCCTGTCAGTTCCATCCCGAATTTAAATCCCGTCCGACGAAAGTTCACCCACTTTTCAACGGATTTATCCAAGCCGCCCTCGACTGATGGCGGAGTACTGGGATCTCTACAACGCCCGCGGCAAGCGCAAACACAAAGTGGTGCGCCGTGGGGAGCGTCTGAAGCAGGGCGAGTATCACATCGTCGCGGAAGGTTGGATCCGTGTGGATCGTCACCACTTCCTCCTGCAACAGCGCGCTTATACAAAGCGGCGTTTTGGCGGTCTGTGGTACGCATCGGTGGGTGGCGCGATTCTTGCAGGTGAAACGCCGTTGGATGGACTTATTCGTGAAGGCAAAGAAGAGATTGGAGTCGATCTGAGTTGCTGTCCCATTCGATTAAAACGCATCGAACATCAGGGACGGAGTATTTTTTACATCTATCTCATCGACTGCCCGTTGGACCTTGATGCATTGTGTCTTCAGGAGGACGAAGTCAATGCCGTGCGGATCGTCAATCTTCAGGAACTTCGACGTCTGTACCGGTGGGGAAAGATGGTGCGAGTGAGCTACTACCCTCACTTTTTTGAATCGGCAACAGAACTGGAATTTGAGACAGGAGACAACTATGAAACTATATAATACTTTGACACGACAACTTGAGGAATTTGAGCCTCTTGTGCCGGGTCACGTCCATATGTACAACTGTGGACCGACCGTTTACAACTATATTCACGTGGGCAACGCCCGACCTCTCACGGTGTTTGACACCCTGCGCCGCTATTTTATCTATAAAGGCTACGACGTCAAATTCGTGGTGAATTTCACCGACATTGATGACAAGATTATCAATAAGGCCAACGAATCGGGCATGAGCTCAAAAGAAGTGGCTGAAAAATACATTGAAGAGTTCAAAAAAGATGCTAACGGTCTGCACCTCTACGACTATGACACCATCAATCCTCGTGCCACCGAGCACATTGATGAAATTATCGACTTTATCGACGGCCTGGTAAAAAAAGGTGCGGCCTATGAAGCCGGCGGCGACGTCTACTTCAGGGTTGAAGCCTTTGAGGAGTACGGGAAGCTCTCCAAGAAAAACTTGGAGGACCTCATCAGCGGCAAGCGGGTCGATGTGAACGACCTCAAGGAAAATCCGGCGGACTTTGCCCTCTGGAAAGGCAAAAAAGAAGGCGAACCTTACTGGCCGTCTCCATGGGGCGACGGTCGTCCCGGCTGGCACATTGAATGTTCTGTCATGGCAAAGACCCTCTTAGGCGACACCATTGACATTCACTCCGGCGGGGAAGACCTGCAGTTCCCGCACCACGAGAACGAGATTGCCCAGTCCGAAACCCTGACCTGCAAGCCTTTTGCACGGTATTGGCTTCACAATGGCATGATCACCGTGGACAACGAAAAAATGTCCAAGTCCAAGGGGAATTTCTTTACCGTCAGAGAAGTCGCCGAGGAATTCAATCTGGAAGTGCTCCGTTTCTTCCTCCTCTCTTCCCACTACAGAGGGCCGATCAACTTCTCCTATGACGTCATGGTACAGACCAAACAGGCCTTGGAGCGGATATATAACGGCTACGACAAGCTCATCGGACTTGTAGGCGAGGACAGAGCGCTCACCGACGGAGATCACGCCATCTTAAATCAACTGGCGGAGCAGGTCGCTTTCTTTGAAAAGTCCATGGACAACGACATCAACACTGCCGACGCCATCACCGCCGTCTTTAACATCGTGAAGCTCATCAACACCGAACTGGATGAGCACAGTGCAAAGAAAGTCATTGAGGAAGTGACGGCGACCCTGCTCAAACTCACGAAAGTCCTCGGCATTTTAGAGCTTCAAAAAGAAGACAATGCCGAAGTGGAAGCGCTGATTGCCAAACGGGCAGACGCGAAAAAAGCAAAAGACTTTGCAACAGCCGATGCCATTCGCGATCAGCTCCTTGAGATGGGCATCGTCATCGAAGACACGAGAGCGGGCACCAAGTGGAAAAGAGCTTAAGTTTTCTCGCTTTCTCCAAAGGCTACACCGAGACCTCCATTCGGGAAGTCTCCCCCTTGGCGTTGGCCTTTCTCGGGGACAGCGTCTTTGAGCTCTTGGTGCGCACCAAACTCTTAGATCGGAATCTGAATCCGAAAAGACTCCACATCCAAGCCATCGGCTTTGTCAAAGCCAAAGCTCAAGCGGCGTTTATGGCAAGCATTGTCGATGAGCTCACCGATGAGGAACTTGCGGTGTACAAGCGAGGGCGCAACGCCAATCCTCACACCACCCCCAAGAATCAGACCTTAAAAGACTATCGGGATGCCACGGGACTTGAAACCCTCTTCGGCTATCTCTACCTGTTGGACCGCGCAGAGCGCATTGCGTTTTTGTTTAATAAAATCATGGAAACGAGGGAAATATGAAAGTTGAACTGATCGCACACACGCCGAATCCGGAAGAACTGATCGCCAAAAGTGCCAAGCTGTGCTATTCGAAAGTAGGCGTGTCGGAAATTGCCGAGAAGATGACCGAGGACGACGCAAGAAAGTTTTTAAAAATGCTCATGAGTTTTTCTCATGCCTCACCCATTGAGCACGCCTCGTTCACCTTTGCCGTGGAGGGCGTGTCGCGAACCCTGACCCATCAGCTGGTTCGCCATCGTATTGCGTCCTACTCACAGCAGTCTCAGCGCTATGTCAAGCTGGACGATTTTCACTACGTCATTCCGCCGCAAATAGAAGCCAATCCTGAAGCCAAGGCCGTCTTTATCGAAGCCATGGATCACGCTCGGGACGCTTACGGCAAGATTACCGAACTTCTCATGGCACAAAAGGGAGATCTCAAAAAATCCGCGGCGGAAAAAGCCTCCATTGAAGACGCACGCTACGTCTTTCCCAACGCCTGTGAAACCAAAATCGTCTTTACCATGAACGCCAGAACCTTGCTCCACTTCTTTGAAATGCGCTGCTGCACACGGGCACAATGGGAAATTCGTGCCATGGCAACAGAAATGCTCCGCCAAGTCAAAGCCGTTGCGCCGACCCTTTTCGCACTGGCAGGGCCCGCCTGCGTGAACGGCCCGTGCACCGAAGGTGCCATGAGCTGCGGACGCATGGAAGAAATGCGAGCATATTATAGAAATTTAGGTGAAAATTGAGTTACGTATACGGAAGAAATCCGGTCATTGAAGTATTAAAGACAGGCAAAGTCGACAAACTCTATGTGCAAAAAGGCAACCGGGAAGGTTCGGTGAAGAAAATTTTCGGCATGGCACGTGAAGGCGGCATACTCGTCACCGAAGTGCCGAAGAAAAAACTGGACGACTACAGCGAGGGGAACAACCACCAAGGCGTCGTCGCCCTGGTGAGCGACTATAACTATGCCACCCTGGAAGAGATCACCGAGCTTGAACACATACTGATTTTAGACAAGATCGAAGATCCTCACAACTTCGGCGCCATCGCCCGTTCCGCAGAAGCATTCGGCTTCAAAGGGATTCTCATTCCCAAACACAACGCGGCCTATGTGAATGACGTCGTCTACAAGACTTCCGCCGGTGCGGTGGAAAACGTCCGTGTCGCCATCGTCACCAACCTGTCCCAAGCCGTCGACACGTTAAAAGACAAGGGCTTTTGGATTTATGCGGCGGACATGGAGGGGGAAGCCTACACCACCGTCAACTTAAAGGGCAAAGTGGCTCTGGTCATCGGCAATGAAGGCAAGGGCATCTCTCCGGCACTGAAAAAACACACCGACGTCACCGTGAGCATTCCCATGGTGGGACGCATCAACTCCCTGAATGCCTCCTGTGCCGCCAGTGTCCTTATGGCAGAGGTACTGCGTCAATATGCGACCGCTGAAGTACCGTCGAAATAAAAGCTATCTTTTGGTGGACGGCTACAACGTCATCGGTCAGTGGTCACGGATCGACAAGACCGTCCCCCTGGAAGATCAGCGCCGAGAACTCCTCGATATCCTGGCGGACTACAACGCCGAGACCGACGAGGACATCTATGTCATCTTTGATGCCTACCTCGTGAAAAAATCCGGCGGCGGGCTCCATCGCTACAAAGGCCTCACCGTCATCTTCACCAGAGAATTTGAAACCGCTGATCACTTCATTGAACGGCAAGTCGCAGAGATGGGACGCGTCCGAGGTATTCGCGTCGCCACCAGCGACAACATCGAACAGCAGATCATCCTCTCCCGAGGCGGATCACGGCTCTCGGCACGGGAGTTTGAAGCGGAAGTGGACGCTGTCAGTGCCAAGCGGCGCCTGAGACAGAAGCAACTGAAAAAAGCCGCCACCCTCACCAACGGACTGAGCATCGACGAGCTCCAAAGCTTAAAGGCTCAGGTGGAGGAGACGGATTGAATCCATCACAAAAACAGTCGACTGCGGTCGGCTTTTTTTGCGGGCAGAAAAGGGCAAGGGCAGGCGCGGTGAGGCGAAAAGTTAAAATTTGTATAATGTTGGGAGATAATTGACGTAATTGCTGTTTTTTTGCAGGGATAATGGTTATAATGAAGAATGGAAAACAAACTGGAAAGGGTGGAAACGTGGGTTTATTTGATAAAGTTTTCGGCAGTTATTCTGACAGAGAACTCAAAAAAATCGATCCTATCGTCAACAGCGTCATGAGTCTTGAAAGCACCATGGCGGCGCTGAGCGATGAGGAATTAAAACATAAAACCGTAGAATTTAAAGATAGATATAAGAACGGCACATCACTGGACGACTTATTGCCGGAGGCCTTTGCCGTCGTCCGGGAAGCCTCCATGCGTGTGCTCGGTATGAAACACTTCCGAGTCCAAGTCATCGGCGGCATCATCCTCCATCAGGGACGGATTGCCGAGATGAAAACAGGGGAAGGGAAAACCTTGGTGGCAACCCTCCCGACCTACCTCAACGCCCTTAGCGGCGACGGGGTGCACGTCGTCACCGTCAACGACTACCTCGCCAACCGTGACAAGCAGTGGATGGGCAAAGTCTATAACTTCCTGGGACTCACCGTGGGATGTATCCTCCACGACATGGACCACGAAGAGCGTCAGGCCGCCTATGCCTGCGACATCACATACGGGACGAACAACGAATTCGGATTCGACTACCTCAGAGACAACATGGTCATCTATAAGAAAGAGCGGGTACAACGAAAGCTCAACTTCTGTATCGTCGACGAAGTTGACTCCATCCTCATCGATGAAGCCCGTACGCCGCTGATCATCTCCGGCATCGGCGACGAGTCTACCGAGCTCTACACGAGAGCCCGGGACTTTGTCAACTCCCTCTCATACCGCATCAAATCCGAAGACGAGTCCAACATGGAACGCTTCAACCGCACCTTTGAAGACGAAACCGTAGACTATGTCATCAGCGAAAAAGACAAGACCGCCGTCCTCACCGACCGCGGTATCGAAAAAGCCGAACGTTACTTCGGCGTGGAGAACCTCTCCGACCTGGAGAACATGGAGCTCTCCCACCACATCAATCAGGCCTTGAAAGCACAAGGCACCATGAAAAAAGACATCAACTACGTCGTTCAGGACGGTGAAATTATCATCGTCGACGAATTCACCGGCCGTCTCATGTACGGGCGCCGCTACTCCGAAGGTCTGCACCAGGCCATCGAAGCCAAAGAAGGACTGGAAGTAAAAGCGGAAAGCAAAACCCTTGCCACCATCACCTTCCAAAACTACTTCAGAATGTACAAAAAACTCGCCGGCATGACCGGGACAGCCATGACCGAAGAAGGGGAATTCCGAGACATCTACAACATCGACGTCGTCGAAATCCCAACGAACAAACCTATCGCCCGTGTGGACAGCAACGACGCCATCTTCAAAACCGAAGACGCCAAGTTCAGAGCCGTCACGAGAGAAATCGCCGAGGCTCATGAAACCGGACAGCCCGTTCTCGTCGGTACCATCTCCATTGAAAAATCCGAAGAGCTCTCCAAATATCTCAAACGAGCCGGCATCAAGCACAACGTGCTGAACGCCAAGAAACACGAGCAGGAATCCGAAATCGTCGCCCAAGCCGGCCGCTTCGGCGCCGTCACCATCGCCACCAACATGGCCGGCCGTGGTACGGACATCGTCCTCGGGGGCAATCCCGAATACATGGCCAAGCAGGACCTGAAACGCCACGGCATGGAAGAAGCCCTCTTAGACGAAGTCGACTCCTACAACGACACCGACGATACGGAAATTTTAGCGGCACGTCAAAAGTATCAGGATCTGGTGAAGAAATTTAAAGCAGAGACCGACGACGAGGCGGCAAAAGTCATCGCGGCAGGGGGACTTCGCATCATCGGGACAGAACGGCACGAGTCCCGACGGATCGACAATCAGCTCCGTGGCCGGGCCGGACGTCAAGGGGACGCCGGACAAACCCGCTTCTACATCTCCGGAGACGACGACCTCATTCGACTCTTTGCCGGAGACCGGTTTAAAGCCACCATGGAAATGGTGGACACGCCGGACGACGAACCTATCGAAGCCAAGATCCTCACCCGTCTCATCGAGTCCGCACAGCGTAAAGTCGAAGGCAACAACTTCTCCATTCGTAAAAACGTCCTCCAATACGACGACGTCATGAACAAACAGCGGGAAGTCATCTATAACGAGCGCTCCCGAGTCCTTGAGGGCGAAGATTTGAAAGACGACATCGTCACCATGATAGACGACCTCGTCGACAAGACCGTGGACTTCTACCACAAAGTCGACGACGACCACAAACAGTACATGGATAGAGAAGGCCTCACCCTCTACGGCATGAACCAATTCGGTTTCAGCGACGACTTTCTCGACGGCGTGAGCGACGAGCCGGACGCATTAAAAGCCCATATCCGCGACCTCGCCAAAGCCAAGTATGACGACAAAGAAGCGGAGTTCGGCAGTGACAAATTCCGTGAAATTGAACGGGTGGCACTGCTCCAAAACGTCGACCAAAAGTGGATGGATCACATCGACGCGATGGATCAACTCAGAAAGGGCATCGGACTTCGTGCCGTGGGTCAGGTCGATCCCGTGCGGGCCTACGGACAGGAAGGCTTCGATATGTTCGAAGCCATGAACGAATCCATCAAAGAAGACACCATCAAAATGCTCTTCCACATCGTCAACCCTGAGAAAGTGGCACGGGTGCGCGTGGCCAAAGAAGTGGAAACCGTCAATCCCGACGACGGCAAGCAAAAACCCTTCGTGAGAAAAGATAAAAAAATCGGACGCAACGACCCGTGTCCATGCGGCAGCGGCAAGAAATATAAAAACTGCCACGGCAAAACTATGTAACCCAATCCGGCTTCGGCCGGATTTTTTTATGTCCGGTTGCGTGGCGGCTCGGCGTCAGTGCTGAGGAAGCGGCGTGGAAGCTCGAGGGATAAGAGAACGTGCACAGTGATAAGAAAGAGAAGATAAGAGAAGCGCGATTCGAGGTGAGACACTCACGAGGGGGAACGTTGCGATAACACGAAGGGCGCAACGCTTGAGACCATCGCCGTACCGCCCACGCCACGTGCGATGGGTGCAGTCACTGCGGAGCAAGTGAAAGGCTCGTGGGTTATGCGAGAGGGAATACATTTATGACGATTAAGCGGAGGAGGGATAACCCATCACCCTCACCGCTAAGACAGAAGCAACTCTCAAGACCATTGCACCAATCGCTACCCCTCGTACCTTCTCCAATCGAAAAAAATCATATCGCAGGGCTCAAGGCAACCGCAGACCGACCGCCACAACTCAAATCACATCGCACCTCTCGGCGGTAGCGCTCCTCGCATCTTCTCAACCCGACTGCCGCCGCCCTTTGCAACCCGCTTCCAATCTCACGAACGAAGATGTAAAAAAATTTTACAAAAACGCCAAGAAAAAAAAAAAAATACAAGCCGGCGAAAAAGTAGTATAATATAGTATAACCATCATGTACATGAAAGGGAGGATCTACAGGCAAAGTCAAGGGAACACACGGGGGATAACCCGGCGCAGGATTCGCTGTATAACGTCGTTCTTTCATCACGATTCTATACCGAAACACTGCAAAATAGCTTGAAGCTACGAAGAAAAAAGAAACCAACCGCCCGGACAGCGACGTCACACAGCGACGCCGGCTGGCGTGATGGCGGTTTAAGAAGATTAAGGAGGTATATGTGGAATTTTTCAAAAAAATTATAGCAGACAAACGAAATAAATCCGCGACACGACGCCCCAAGTGGGGGATGCGCAAATTAAGCATCGGATTAGTGTCCTGCCTGCTCGGTCAGTGCATTCTGACGCCGGCAAGCTACGTCTTTGCCGCTGATGTATCAACCGCAGCTCGGGGCATGGACAACACCGTTCACTATCAACTCAACGGCGAGGCACCCGGTCCGCTGCGCTACGCCGTCACAGAATTTGACCGCGTCGACAATCAAGGCATCCATCTAGCTGTATCAAAATGGGCGAATAGATCTACAGGCTGGGGCGGCACCGACCAAGGGCCATACAACGGACGCTATTTACTTTCCTTCTACAGAGAGGAATTTTTCCAAAACATTGAATCCGTCTCTGTGAACGGCGTACAGTTCGAAAAAGAAGCTGACGGCGCCCTGTGGAAAGTGCCCATCAACGCAAAGACTTTTAATTCTGGGGCTATCGGACTCGTCACCAATCATGACGTCATCATCACACTCAAAGACGGACAAACTTTGGAAAGCTTAGGTCTTGACCGAGATAAGATCGCGTTCTCCACTCGCTGGGTCGACTCTCAAAATATCGCCGATGTCAACGGCAACGATACCGGATTTATTTTAAGCGACAACGCGAATCACCCGGCCGAACCGACCAACACAGGCACGGAAAATGAAAACTATCTGATGACCGGAGCCAATCCTTTAACCCAAAGCGATGGAACGAAGTCCAGAGATGGCGGCTGGTCGGAAGGTAAATTTGGCAAGAAAGTCACTTACGATGCGGTCAATAAACAGATCGTATCCACCGTCTCCTTTAAGCCGAACCAAAACTTCCTCCAAGCCAACTCTGCTTGGGTGCTTTACATCAACGAACAGATTCCGGAGGCTTTGCTCCAATACATCGACCTCGACAATGTCTACCTGGGTTCGTCCGATGAACAGGGCAAGATGTACGCTGAAAAGGACCGCCAGATTCAACTGGTCGTCGATTCTGCAAAGAACGGCTTTATCACCACCGCCGACACGCCGCAGATTTCCATCCTTTTTGAGGACACTACCACGAAGCGTGACGCCGTCCGCAGCGAGCTGGACAGCAAGGTCTTCTATGGTGCGTTGGGTCAATCCCGAAACTACACCATTCGCTACGGCCTCAAGCCGGAGGTCACCAACCTGGAGTTTGCCGAAGCGTTAAATGAGTACATCACGACCAATGATTCTCAGTTGATTTTTGAATCCTGGCAAACCGCCGACTTCTTAAATCAAGTCAATTCGTTCCCGAATATTAATAAACCGGACGGCGGCAAGCCGAACAAGCGAATCCTCAACTCCTATTCCAACTCTTATCTTCAAGTGTTGGATATCGACAAGGACGGTCTCTACGACTTTGTGGAAGATGAAATCGGCTCCAACAAATTCCTCGTCGATACCGACGGCGACGGCGTGCCGGATGGACAGGAATTTGAGGACAACACCAAACTCACCGATGCCAAGTCCTACATCGTGACAAAACCTGTCGTCACCACCACAAGCTTTGAAGAAGGTGATCAGGCACAAATCACAGGGACAGTAGAGAAAACCAAGTACAATTCGCCGGCAGATCCGACGGTAGTCTTGACCACCACCAATGGTGATGCGGCGAATGTTATTGTACGTGCCTACAAATACGAAGAGGGTGTGACCGACTACACGGATAAAGAGGTTAAAGCCGAAACCACCATTCCGGCCGACAAATTGGACAGTGGCGAGTTCACCATTGATGTGGCACCGAACACCTTTGCCGACGGGGACAAAGTGGTCATCGTGGCTTACTCGCCGGACGGCACCTCAAGCTTTGCCATCTCCGACACCACCGTGACCGTAGGAAAAGCCGAACCGTTGGCCATCCAAAAGAGCGGTGACGCCACTGTCGTGGAGGGCAAGGGCATTGATCCGATTACTTTCACGGCAAATAAAGAGAACACCGTATATTCCGTGGAGGGTGATGACAATTTCACAATCACCGAAGCCGGATCTCTCACCGGTACGCCAAGTGTGGCGGACTGGGGCGACGATGAAACCAAAACCATCACCTTAACCGTAAAAGGTACTAACAACGGGGAAGAAGATACCGAAGAAGTCACCATCACCGTACAACGTGACACCGATAAGGACGGCACACCAGATGTGACCGATGACGACGACGATGGCGACGGCATCCCAGATGACGAGGACGACCAACCAAAAGTCGCTGACGAACTGAGTGTCGCCACCACACCGGCCAACGCCCAAGAAGGCCAAGCCGTACCAGAAGGCACCAAAGTCGTGAGCGTCAACAAAGCAGGCTCCACCATCACCGGCACCGAAACCAATGGACTGAACGTCGATGGTAACGGCAACCTCACCGGGACCCCAGTCGTGACCGATTGGACCGACGACAGCGAAGAAAGCCGCGTCATCAGCGTCCCAGTCACCGTAGAAAACGGCGAGGAAACCAAAGAAGCCACCGTATCCGTCACCGTACAACGTGACACCGATAAGGACGGCACACCAGATGTGACCGATGACGACGACGATGGCGACGGCATCCCAGATGATGAGGATCAAAACCCGAAAGTTGTCGATGACAACACCAAGTACGATCCAAGTGCAACCGGTGCCGTGACCCCAGACTACGATAAAAAAGCCACCGACGACGAAGTCAAAGCCAAAGTCGATCTCTCAAGCATTCCAGAAGACGTGCAAAACGATCCAAACTTTAGCGTGAGCGTCAGTGACATTCCAGACGCAGGGACCGCCGGAGAAGCCACCGTCACCGTGACCTATCCAGACGGCACCAGCGACGAAGTCAAAGTCACCGTCACACCAAACGCACAACCGGACAACACCAAGTACGATCCAAGTGCAACCGGTGCCGTGACCCCAGACTACGATAAAAAAGCCACCGACGACGACGTCAAAGCCAAAGTCGATCTCTCAAGCATTCCAGAAGACGTGCAAAACGATCCAAACTTTAGCGTGAGCGTCAGTGACATTCCAGACGCAGGGACCGCCGGAGAAGCCACCGTCACCGTGACCTATCCAGACGGCACCAGCGACGAAGTCAAAGTCACCGTCACACCAAACGCACAACCGGACAACACCAAGTACGATCCAAGTGCAACCGGTGCCGTGACCCCAGACTACGATAAACAAGCCACCGACGACGACGTCAAAGCCAAAGTCGATCTCTCAAGCATTCCAGAAGACGTGCAAAACGATCCAAACTTTAGCGTGAGCGTCAGTGACATTCCAGACGCAGGGACCGCCGGAGAAGCCACCGTCACCGTGACCTATCCAGACGGCACCAGCGACGAAGTCAAAGTCACCGTCACACCAAACGCACAACCGGACAACACCAAGTACGATCCAAGTGCAACCGGTGCCGTGACCCCAGACTACGATAAAAAAGCCACCGACGACGACGTCAAAGCCAAAGTCGATCTCTCAAGCATTCCAGAAGACGTGCAAAACGATCCAAACTTTAGCGTGAGCGTCAGTGACATTCCAGAGGCAGGGACCGCCGGAGAAGCCACCGTCACCGTGACCTATCCAGACGGCACCAGCGACGAAGTCAAAGTCACCGTCACACCAAACGCACAACCGGACAACACCAAGTACGATCCAAGTGCAACCGGTGCCGTGACTCCAGACTACGATAAAAAAGCCACCGACGACGACGTCAAAGCCAAAGTCGATCTCTCAAGCATTCCAGAAGACGTGCAAAACGATCCAAACTTTAGCGTGAGCGTCAGTGACATTCCAGACGCAGGGACCGCCGGAGAAGCCACCGTCACCGTGACCTATCCAGACGGCACCAGCGACGAAGTCAAAGTCACCGTCACACCGAAAGCTCAACCGGACAACGCAAAATATGATCCAAGTGCGACCGGTGCCGTGACTCCAGACTACGATAAGAAAGCCACAGAAGACGAAATCAAAGGCAAATTGGATCTTTCAAGCATTCCAGAAGACGTTCAAAACGATCCAAACTTCAAAGTCGAAGTGAGTGACATTCCAGAGGCAGGGACCGCCGGAGAAGCCACCGTCACCGTGACCTATCCAGACGGAACCAGCGACGAAGTCAAAGTCACCGTCACACCGAACGCACAACCGGACAACGCAAAATATGATCCAAGTGCGACCGGTGCCGTGACTCCAGACTACGATAAACAAGCCACCGACGACGACGTCAAAGCCAAAGTCGATCTTTCAAGCATTCCAGAAGACGTGCAAAACGATCCAAACTTCAAAGTCGAAGTGAGTGACATTCCAGAGGCAGGGACTGCCGGAGAAGCCACGGTAACCGTGACCTATCCAGACGGCACCAGCGACGAAGTCAAAGTCACCGTCACACCGAAAGCTCAACCGGACAACGCAAAATATGATCCAAGTGCGACCGGTGCCGTGACTCCAGACTACGATAAGAAAGCCACAGAAGACGAAATCAAAGGCAAATTGGATCTTTCAAGCATTCCAGAAGACGTGCAAAACGATCCAAACTTTAGCGTGAGCGTCAGTGACATTCCAGAGGCAGGGACCGCCGGAGAAGCCACCGTCACCGTGACCTATCCAGACGGCACCAGCGACGAAGTCAAAGTCACCGTCACACCAAACGCACAACCGGACAACACCAAGTACGATCCAAGTGCAACCGGTGCCGTGACCCCAGACTACGATAAACAAGCCACCGACGACGACGTCAAAGCCAAAGTCGATCTTTCAAGCATTCCAGAAGACGTGCAAAACGATCCAAACTTTAGCGTGAGCGTCAGTGACATTCCAGAGGCAGGGACCGCCGGAGAAGCCACCGTCACCGTGACCTATCCAGACGGCACCAGCGACGAAGTCAAAGTCACCGTCACACCAAACGCACAACCGGACAACACCAAGTACGATCCAAGTGCAACCGGTGCCGTGACCCCAGACTACGATAAACAAGCCACAGAAGACGAAATCAAAGGCAAATTGGATCTTTCAAGCATTCCAGAAGACGTGCAAAACGATCCAAACTTTAGCGTGAGCGTCAGTGACATTCCAGAGGCAGGGACCGCCGGAGAAGCCACCGTCACCGTGACCTATCCAGACGGCACCAGCGACGAAGTCAAAGTCACCGTCACACCAAACGCTCAACCGGACAACACCAAGTACGATCCAAGTGCAACCGGTGCCGTGACCCCAGACTACGATAAAAAAGCCACCGACGACGACGTCAAAGCCAAAGTCGATCTCTCAAGCATTCCAGAAGACGTGCAAAACGATCCAAACTTTAGCGTGAGCGTCAGTGACATTCCAGACGCAGGGACTGCCGGAGAAGCCACCGTCACCGTGACCTATCCAGACGGCACCAGCGACGAAGTCAAAGTCACCGTCACACCGAAAGCTCAACCGGACAACGCAAAATATGATCCAAGTGCGACCGGTGCCGTGACTCCAGACTACGATAAGAAAGCCACAGAAGACGAAATCAAAGGCAAATTGGATCTTTCAAGCATTCCAGAAGACGTGCAAAACGATCCAAACTTCAAAGTCGAAGTGAGTGACATTCCAGAGGCAGGGACTGCCGGAGAAGCCACCGTCACCGTGACCTATCCAGACGGAACCAGCGACGAAGTCAAAGTCACCGTCACACCGAAAGCTCAACCGGACAACGCAAAATATGATCCAAGTGCGACCGGTGCCGTGACTCCAGACTACGATAAGAAAGCCACAGAAGACGAAATCAAAGGCAAATTGGATCTTTCAAGCATTCCAGAAGACGTGCAAAACGATCCAAACTTCAAAGTCGAAGTGAGTGACATTCCAGAGGCAGGGACCGCCGGAGAAGCCACCGTCACCGTGACCTATCCAGACGGAACCAGCGACGAAGTCAAAGTCACCGTCACACCGAACGCACAACCGGACAACGCAAAATATGATCCAAGTGCGACCGGTGCCGTGACTCCAGACTACGATAAAAAAGCCACCGACGACGACGTCAAAGCCAAAGTCGATCTTTCAAGCATTCCAGAAGACGTGCAAAACGATCCAAACTTCAAAGTCGAAGTGAGTGACATTCCAGAGGCAGGGACTGCCGGAGAAGCCACGGTAACCGTGACCTATCCAGACGGCACCAGCGACGAAGTCAAAGTCACCGTCACACCGAAAGCTCAACCGGACAACGCAAAATATGATCCAAGTGCGACCGGTGCCGTGACTCCAGACTACGATAAGAAAGCCACCGACGACGAAATCAAAGGCAAATTGGATCTTTCAAGCATTCCAGAAGACGTGCAAAACGATCCAAACTTTAGCGTGAGCGTCAGTGACATTCCAGAGGCAGGGACCGCCGGAGAAGCCACCGTCACCGTGACCTATCCAGACGGCACCAGCGACGAAGTCAAAGTCACCGTCACACCAAACGCACAACCGGACAACACCAAGTACGATCCAAGTGCAACCGGTGCCGTGACCCCAGACTACGATAAACAAGCCACCGACGACGACGTCAAAGCCAAAGTCGATCTTTCAAGCATTCCAGAAGACGTGCAAAACGATCCAAACTTTAGCGTGAGCGTCAGTGACATTCCAGAAGCAGGGACTGCCGGAGAAGCCACGGTAACCGTGACCTATCCAGACGGAACCAGCGACGAAGTCAAAGTCACCGTCACACCGAAAGCTCAACCGGACAACGCAAAATATGATCCAAGTGCGACCGGTGCCGTGACTCCAGACTACGATAAACAAGCCACCGACGACGACGTCAAAGCCAAAGTCGATCTTTCAAGCATTCCAGAAGACGTGCAAAACGATCCAAACTTTAGCGTGAGCGTCAGTGACATTCCAGAGGCAGGGACCGCCGGAGAAGCCACCGTCACCGTGACCTATCCAGACGGAACCAGCGACGAAGTCAAAGTCACCGTCACACCGAAAGCTCAACCGGACAACGCAAAATATGATCCAAGTGCGACCGGTGCCGTGACTCCAGACTACGATAAGAAAGCCACCGACGACGAAGTCAAAGCCAAAGTCGATCTTTCAAGCATTCCAGAAGACGTGCAAAACGATCCAAACTTCAAAGTCGAAGTGAGTGACATTCCAGAAGCAGGGACTGCCGGAGAAGCCACGGTAACCGTGACCTATCCAGACGGTACCAGCGACGAAGTCAAAGTCACCGTCACACCGAACGCACAACCGGACAACACCAAGTACGATCCAAGTGCAACCGGTGCCGTGACCCCAGACTACGATAAACAAGCCACCGACGACGACGTCAAAGCCAAAGTCGATCTCTCAAGCATTCCAGAAGACGTGCAAAACGATCCAAACTTTAGCGTGAGCGTCAGTGACATTCCAGACGCAGGGACCGCCGGAGAAGCCACCGTCACCGTGACCTATCCAGACGGCACCAGCGACGAAGTCAAAGTCACCGTCACACCAAACGCACAACCGGACAACACCAAGTACGATCCAAGTGCAACCGGTGCCGTGACCCCAGACTACGATAAACAAGCCACCGACGACGACGTCAAAGCCAAAGTCGATCTCTCAAGCATTCCAGAAGACGTGCAAAACGATCCAAACTTTAGCGTGAGCGTCAGTGACATTCCAGACGCAGGGACCGCCGGAGAAGCCACCGTCACCGTGACCTATCCAGACGGCACCAGCGACGAAGTCAAAGTCACCGTCACACCAAACGCACAACCGGACAACACCAAGTACGATCCAAGTGCAACCGGTGCCGTGACCCCAGACTACGATAAACAAGCCACCGACGACGACGTCAAAGCCAAAGTCGATCTCTCAAGCATTCCAGAAGACGTGCAAAACGATCCAAACTTTAGCGTGAGCGTCAGTGACATTCCAGAGGCAGGGACCGCCGGAGAAGCCACCGTCACCGTGACCTATCCAGACGGCACCAGCGACGAAGTCAAAGTCACCGTCACACCAAACGCACAACCGGACAACACCAAGTACGATCCAAGTGCAACCGGTGCCGTGACCCCAGACTACGATAAACAAGCCACCGACGACGAAGTCAAAGCCAAAGTCGATCTTTCAAGCATTCCAGAAGACGTGCAAAACGATCCAAACTTTAGCGTGAGCGTCAGTGACATTCCAGAGGCAGGGACCGCCGGAGAAGCCACCGTCACCGTGACCTATCCAGACGGCACCAGCGACGAAGTCAAAGTCACCGTCACACCAAACGCACAACCGGACAACACCAAGTACGATCCAAGTGCAACCGGTGCCGTGACCCCAGACTACGATAAACAAGCCACCGACGACGAAGTCAAAGCCAAAGTCGATCTTTCAAGCATTCCAGAAGACGTGCAAAACGATCCAAACTTTAGCGTGAGCGTCAGTGACATTCCAGAGGCAGGGACCGCCGGAGAAGCCACCGTCACCGTGACCTATCCAGACGGCACCAGCGACGAAGTCAAAGTCACCGTCACACCAAACGCACAACCGGACAACACCAAGTACGATCCAAGTGCAACCGGTGCCGTGACCCCAGACTACGATAAAAAAGCCACCGACGACGACGTCAAAGCCAAAGTCGATCTCTCAAGCATTCCAGAAGACGTGCAAAACGATCCAAACTTTAGCGTGAGCGTCAGTGACATTCCAGACGCAGGGACCGCCGGAGAAGCCACCGTCACCGTGACCTATCCAGACGGCACCAGCGACGAAGTCAAAGTCACCGTCACACCAAACGCACAACCGGACAACACCAAGTACGATCCAAGTGCGACCGGTGCCGTGACCCCAGACTACGATAAAAAAGCCACCGACGACGAAGTCAAAGCCAAAGTCGATCTTTCAAGCATTCCAGAAGACGTGCAAAACGATCCAAACTTTAGCGTGAGCGTCAGTGACATTCCAGAGGCAGGGACCGCCGGAGAAGCCACCGTCACCGTGACCTATCCAGACGGCACCAGCGACGAAGTCAAAGTCACCGTCACACCAAACGCACAACCGGACAACACCAAGTACGATCCAAGTGCGACCGGTGCCGTGACCCCAGACTACGATAAAAAAGCCACCGACGACGAAGTCAAAGCCAAAGTCGATCTTTCAAGCATTCCAGAAGACGTGCAAAACGATCCAAACTTTAGCGTGAGCGTCAGTGACATTCCAGAGGCAGGGACCGCCGGAGAAGCCACCGTCACCGTGACCTATCCAGACGGCACCAGCGACGAAGTCAAAGTCACCGTCACACCAAACGCACAACCTATTTCCGACAAGTACGACCCAACGGGCGGTACAGTCACACCGCAAGCCGGTCAAACGCCAAGTGAAGATGACATCAAGGGGGCAGTCAACACCGACGGCATCCCTGCAGGTGACATTCAATCCATCGACGTAGACGGCAACGTACCGACGGAAGATGGTGATGTTACTGTCACCGTCACCTACACCGACGGTTCAGAAGACCAAGTCACCGTACACGTGGATTACCAAGATCCAATCGTTGAAGATGATCTTTCTGACAAGTACGACCCAACGGGCGGTACAGTCACACCGCAAGCTGGTCAAACGCCAAGTGAAGATGACATCAAGGGTGCAGTCAACACCGACGGCATCCCTGCAGGTGACATTCAATCCATCGACGTAGACGGCAACGTACCGACGGAAGATGGTGATGTCGCTGTCATTGTCACCTACACCGACGGTTCAGAAGACCAAGTCACCGTACACGTGGATTACCAAGATCCAATCGTTGAAGATGATCTTTCTGACAAGTACGACCCAACGGGCGGTACAGTCACACCGCAAGCCGGTCAAACGCCAAGTGAAGATGACATCAAGGGTGCAGTCAACACCGACGGCATCCCTGCAGGTGACATTCAATCCATCGACGTAGACGGCAACGTACCGACGGAAGATGGTGATGTCGCTGTCATTGTCACTTATGTAGACGGTTCAGAAGACCAAGTCACCATACACGTGGATTACCAAGATCCAATCGTTGAAGATGATCTTTCTGACAAGTACGACCCAACGGGCGGTACAGTCACACCGCAAGCTGGTCAAACGCCAAGTGAAGATGATATCAAGGGTGCAGTCAACACCGACGGCATCCCTGCAGGTGACATTCAATCCATCGACGTAGACGGCAACGTACCGACGGAAGATGGTGATGTTACTGTCATTGTCACTTATGTAGACGGGTCTCAAGATGTTGTTATCGTCCATGTGGATTATGATAACTACGATCCTACGCCTGTACCTCACTGGGACGATGACGATGACACGCCAATCTTCCCATGGATTGTGGTCGGTCCGCAACCGACTCCTGCAGCTCCAGCTGAGGAGGTGGTGACGCCGCAAGAAGAGATCGATGTTCACATTGCATATATCAACGGTTATCCTGATGAGACTGTTCGCCCTGACGGCAACATGACCCGTGCGGAAGCCGCTGCAATGTTGGCACGACTCAAAGGCTACACGATGACCAATGATGCGGCACCGAACTTCACCGACACACCAAGCGACTGGTACAACACGGCGATCAACGCTGTCGTTGAACATGGCTTGATGAACGGTTATCCGGACGGCAGCTTCCATCCAAACGCACCGATCACACGAGCTGAATTTGCGAAGATGATTCAATCCATTGACCAGGCCAACAGCGGTGACGCACCGTTTGCCGATGTGGAAAATCATTGGGGCGAAGCGGCTATTGACCAAGCTTACGGCAACGATCGCATCGCCGGTTATCCGGACGGTACGTTCAAGCCGGACAACAATATCACTCGCGCGGAAGCTGCGAAGATGTTGAACAGTCTGTTTGATCGTATGGTTCGTGCACGAGGTTTGGAAGATGTCCTCGCCGACATCCGCAAGTTCACCGATCTCGATGAAAGTCACTGGGGATATTATGACATGGTTGAAGCAACCAACACGCATTCCTTTATCCGCATTGACCAAGCCGGTATCGAAGAGCTTTGGAAAGTGATTATGAACCGTAAATAAAAAAGTCCCCGGGCACTGACTCGACCTTGTCAGGTTGAGCCGCCCCGAGGCGTGATTAAAGACTATGAGCATTTGCTTGTAGTCTTTTTTCATGTTGAGATGTTTTTATGTTGTGATGACGAATATGGCGTGAGGCGTGGCGCGGAGCGAGAAGGGACGAGGGAGAGGGTTCACGAGGACGGTAGCCTTGAAGTGAAGAGAACGCATGGATATCAGGTCGCAGTTTGAAAGGAAAAGGGACAGTGACCGATGGCATAAAAAAAGACATGAAGAACAATCTTCATGTCTTTTTAATTGAGGCGTGTTACCTCAGAGCACGTGTGCTCACACTTCCGCTAAGGTAGGTCGGAATTAGTGTTTTTTATAACCGCACTTAGGGCAAGTGCCGTTTTCGTCAAGAAGGATACCGCAGAGTGGGCAGCGATCTTTTTCACCGGATACGGTGTATTCTTGAGATGCTGCATTGTCGCCGCTGGAGAAAGTGATTTTGGCAATGTTCAGATCGTCTTTTAACAGATCGTAAACGATTTTAATCATGCCTTCAACGGTCATGGTTTCTTTGGTCACTACCAGACGGCATTCAGGATATGCTTTAGCGAGTTCGGTTTCGAATTTAGGGCCGACCATCACGTTGTTTGGTGCACCGTCTTTGATACCTTGTTCTTCATAGGCTTTAAGAATAGCAGGAAGAAGTGGATCGTCTTCTCTTAAAACCAATGCGTGGTCGAAGTTTTTAAGTACGTTCCATGCAATTTTTTTGATTTCGTTGCAAGGGAATACCATGTTCACACCTTTGTTGATGGTATCTTCCACTTCGATGGTGAGGGTACCGGTGTGGCCGTGAAGGTATTGTGCTTCGCCTTTAAAGCCTAAAAAGCGATGTGCGTATTGTAAGTCAAATGTGGTAAAGCTTCTCATGTTTCCTCCTTAAAATTCCCTGTGAAATTTCTAACTACGTATGTTATTATAATTTTTAAAAAGAGCTGTTTATAGTAAGATTGTATTAAGTTTTATTAAAATCATCTTTATTCACAATGATTAATGATAGGAGGATCTATGAGGAATGTGGACACGTCGGTCGAAGCAATAGGGACATCGGAGAGCCATTATGTTTTGACCCATTGGCATGATGCGATTGAATTGGTACTGATTTTGGAAGGCGATGTGAATTGTCTTATCAACGGGCAGACGTTGGATTTGCATGAGGGGGATGTGTGTATCATCAACCGCAATCAGCTTCATCGGATGTTTTGCAATGAGGGAGATAGCGGCAAGTTTCTCTCTGTAGAACTGAATAAGAAGTTGTTTACTTCCGAGCCTGCCATTCGGCAAAAGTATATTGATCCTCTCTATGGGGACGGGAATTTTGCCTGCCGTGTGATACCGGCACAGTCAATTTGTGCCAAAGAACTGGCAAAGCTGATGCGTTCGGTGGGTGAGCTTCAAAGGGAACGTCCTGAGGGTTATGAGCTGCGGTTGGTGGCGTATCTTCACCTGATTTGGCAGAAGCTGTACCTGCTCTATGCGCAGGAGCACAACATTGAGACTCACGTGAGTGAAGATATGATGCTCTATCGAAAGATGGTGAATTTTATTTACAAGCACTACGGGGAGAAACTCTATGTCACGGACATTGCCGGCGTGGCGAACATCAGTCGGAGCAAAAGCTATGCTATTTTTAAAAAGTATACTCTCCAGACGCCGATGGAGTTTTTAAATCTCTACCGTCTGGAACGGAGTGCGGCGATGCTTCGGGAGACAGACGAGGCTATTGCCACGGTGGCTCAAAAGTGCGGGTTCGGGCAGCAAAGTTACTTCGGCAATCTCTTTTACCAGCAGTACTGCATGACACCGAAGACGTACCGGGAGGCGTCTCGTGACGATGCACCGCAGCCCTCTATGTAGCGGCTTTTGACAAAGTGTAAAAGAGAGAGAAGAAAGAGCTGGCAAGACACGAACACACGAAGCGAGCACGCAGAGCAAATCTTAAGCGCAAGCAAAAACAGAAAAGAACACGCCGCAATAAAAGAGATAACAAAAAGCCATGACCTAAGCCATGGCTTTTCTTTTTTATTTTTATCAAGGGATTAGCGACTGCCGCCGCCGCTGCCCCCGCCGACACTGCCGCCGCCACCTCCGAAGGAGGCTGAACCGCCGCTTCCGGACGAGCTGTAGGAAGCATGACCGCCGGATACAGCGTTGGAGGTGAAGGTGGACATGGTGAGGTAGTGGGTGTAGACGTGTTGGTAATTGCCTTCAGCAAATTCAGGATAGAATTTTTCCAAATGTGCCAACACGGTTTCTCCGACACCCAGAGCCGTGGCACCGATCAGGATATCTTCCCACAGAGTGACTTCCATCGGCGTCCGCTCTTTGGAGAGGGTAAACTCTTTGAGGAAGTTCTTGAAACCGTAGATGTTCTCCACCGCCTCAATGCCGGCAGGGGTGAGATAGAACTCACGGTTTTTATCGAGATCCTTGCGCTCGTAGGTAAGGTAACCATTCTTTAAGAGATACTCACGGCCGTTGTAGCTCAGCGATGCGGCAAGAAGCTGATTCACTTCAGAAAATTTGGCAAGATAGGTGGTGAACTCTTTGGGGGTGAGGGTGCTGTCCCCGTCGGCCGCTCGCAAGAGGTTCTCATAGAACATGGCGATCAAAGGGTCATCCGGTGTCGCCGTCGGGTCGGCTTTCAGATGCAAAAGGGGTTTTTTCTTGGTGCCGGAAAACTCCAACAGTCCCATGGACATGAGTTTTAAAAAGTAGGCATTGATAAAGTTGCGGAATTTGTCGCCTTTCGCATCGGCGAGGTAGTAGAGAGCCGGCAGGTAGGTGTGAAACGGCAGCTCTCTGGACAGGTGATCCTTTTTATTGGCATCCTTATAGTTCTTTGCCACCGTCTTGGATAATAACGACGACGTGCGGCCAAAGATAATGATGAACATAATGATGAGCATAATGATGATAACGACGAAGAACGGTACCAATATGATGGGCATGAGGCTGAGACCGTCGGAGCCGTAACCTGTGTCGGACGCGTCGTTGTAGACGGCGCCGCTGTCGTAGCTTGAACCGTCCATGGCGTTAGCTTTCAATTCCGCAAAGTCGCCGCTTCCTGCATAGGCGGGATGGAGGAAGTCTTTGTTGAATCCGATCAGCAGTGTGAGGTGGTTAGCGGCACTGAAGTCCTCAGATGTGGCGACGACAGCGCCGTCCTGAAAGACCACGTCGCCGTTATAGCCGAAGCCCCAGATGTCGGCGACGTCGTCGGTGATCGGACCGTTTTGCGCCGTGAGGGTGACTTTGACGCGCTTCGGTGCCGGATCCATGGCATCGTTGACGAAGCGAATGTTGAAGCCGTCGTTATCGGAGAAGTTTTGGACGGCGTTATTCAAGACGTATCTTAAGGTGTAGATCTTGGGCGCCAGTTCGGTCTTGCCGAAGTTCAGCTCGTTGTCATTGCGGCCGAAGTGCCGAGCTTTTTCTTCCAAGCTCAAGTCAATGTTCCAGGGATTCATCTCGGTGTAAGGGCCGTCTTCATCGCTTACGGCGAAGTCGGTCAGTTCCATATGACCCAGGTTCATGGGGATATAGAACTCGGTGCCGTCGGTGGGTTCGGCCTGCCATACCTGGGTGACTTCCATGCGTCCGTCGTCGAGAATGTGGGCGCGGATTTCAATGCTGTCGATGGCATCGGCATGGACCATGCCGCTCAGGGAGAAGGCGAGGACCAGCGTCAGAATCAGGCGGGTCGCAAATTTTTTCATAGGCAGCTCCTTAAAAGTTTAGATCGGGCATCTCAGATTTTGCCGGGTCGTTTTCCAGATAAGCGGCTTCTGTAAATCCGAAGAGGGATGCCACGATGGATGACGGAATGGATCGGACGAGCCGATTGTGGATGGTGACGGTGTCGTTGTAGACCATTCGAGCCGTCCGCACTTTGTTTTCGTAATTGTCCATTTGAGCCATGGTGTTTTGGTAGACGACGGAGGCCTTCAAGTCCGGATACTGTTCCGCCACGGCGTGAATTGTGGTCATGGCCTGTTGAATCCGGGCTTCATTGTCGTCGACGGTCTTTGGTGTCTGGGGTGTTTGACGCGCGTCAATGACATCCATTAAGGTGCGGTACTCGTGCTTGGAGTAGCTTGCAGTGGCTTTGGCCAGTTGGCTCAGGATATCAAAGCGGCTTGTTTGGTTGACGCCGATTTGAGACAGGGCGTTACTAATATTTTCACGGGTGCGAACCAGTCGGTTCTGTGTGGTTATGATATAGATGAGCACAATGCCCACCAGTAAAAGCAGCAATATAAATAACATAGCGATACCTCCTTAGGCTATCTATACCACAAAGGGAATGGAATTATGTAAAGACATTGTAAATTCATTTTAGTCAAAAAAAGAGCCTCGTGTGAGGCTCGCATCATAGGTTTGTGTTATCGTCCCGGGCGGGGAGTTCTCCGATAAGTGCCATCAGATCCTTCGCCTCATCCAGACGTGCCGTCTCGACGTAGATTGTCACGCCCATAAAGACGTTGTCGTAGTAGAGAAAGCTCATGGAGTCTTTCACCTGATCACCCTCTTCGATGTGGGCGATGCCGTTGTCTTCCAAGATAGCCGTGACGCCGGCGAGTTTGAGTTTGTCAAAGACGGTGACCAGTTGGGAAAATTGTTTATCTTTCATACATAGCGCCTCCGAAACCATTGCATATAAAAAAGGATGGACTGGGTTAGGTCCATCTTTTTCATTACATATTTTTAGAATAGAATTCAACGATAAGTTGATCTTCGATTTCAATTGGCACGTCTTCGCGTTCCGGTAAGGTTACGAGAGTTGCCTTGAAGTTTTCATCTTTTGAAATATAAGGGTAAGATGTTACAAAGTTCGTTTGGAAGTTTTCCTTAAACATCTCAACCTTTTTACCGCGTTCGGAGAGTTCAATGACATCTCCTTCGTCACAGCGATAAGAAGGGATGTTGACTTTCTTACCGTTGACTTTAATGTGTCCGTGAGTTACCATTTGGCGAGCTTGACGAATAGAAGAAGCAAAGCCCATTCTATAAGCTAAGTTGTCAAGACGTCGTTCAAGGTATTGTACTAAAAGCGGACCGGTTTGGCCTTTGGCTTTTTTAGCTTCCTTGAAAAGGTTGACGAATTGTTTTTCAAGCACACCGTAGTAAGCACGTAGTCTTTGTTTTTCGAGTAATTGCTTACCGTATTCAGTTAACTTCTTATCACTTCTTGCAGTACCCTTTACGGCACGTTTCATAGCCTTTGGGTGACCGCATACGTTGAGACCAAGACGTCTGGATTGTTTAAATCTTGGTGCCATCATTTTTGCCATTTTTCTTCAACTCCTAATATTCTTTGCCGCGATAATTTAAGAGCCGAAAGCATTATACTAAATTGCGGCGGTAATGTAAAGGCATTTGTGAAGAAATTCCCACTTTTATAGGAGTTTCGGCTGTGCGGTGGCAGGGAGAGACACGATGTGGTCAGAGGTCAGTTTTTTGTTGAGATTTTGCCGCCACGGCGGTCCGTCTGTGGTATAATTTCTAAAACTGGAGGCACTATGATTTTAAAAAATGCGAACATACTGGACTTGAAGACCGGCACGGTGCAGACGGGTATGGACATTGCTATCACAGGAGATACCATCACCGCCATCGGCGTCGAGCTTCACAGTGACGATAAAGACTATCGCGATATGTCCCATCGTCTGGTGACGCCGACGTTCACCAACGGGCACACCCATTTGGGCATGGCGATGATGCGGGGTTACGGCGACGACTTTGCGTTACAGACCTGGCTGGAGACGAAGATCTGGCCTTTCGAGGCCAAGTTGACATCGGAGGATATTTATTGGGCATCGAAGCTGTCGCTCTTGGAAAATCTCTATAGCGGCGTCGGTACCATTGTGGATATGTACGACAGCGTGGGCTATGTGGTTCAGGCAGGTCGTGAACTGGGCATGAAAGGTCTTTACGGCAAAGGGGTTATGGATCTGAGCGGCGATGGCGATAAGAAGCTGCAGCGCTTTGTCAAAGATTACACGACTTACGGCAACGCCAATCAGCGCGTGATTTTAGCGCCCCACTCGGTCTACACCTGTTCCGAGAGTTTTTTAAAGGACTGTCTGGAGCTGGGGACGACCTACGGCGGCGTGCTTCACACCCATGTGTTGGAAACTGAAAAAGAAAAGGAAGACTTTGAAACCGCTCACGGGATGAGCGTGGTGGATTACTTCGGGGAGCTGGGCTATCTGGATGTGCCCCTTGTGGCGGCGCACTGCGTGCATATGACGGAGCGGGATATCAACACCGTCAAAGGCTGTCCCTTTATCCCGGTGCACAACCCTGTCTCCAATTTGAAATTGGGTTCCGGCGTGGCGCCGGTGGGCAGATGGCTCGGGGAAGGGATCGACTTTCTCTTCGGCACGGACAGTGTGGCCTCCAACAACAATCAAAACCTCATCAAGGAACTTCAGGTGGGGACACTGGTTGCAAAAAATGCTTGGGGACCGGAGACCATCGGCAGTCTTGACATGCTTCGACGTGCTTTTGACTTCGGCGATGTGCTCGGCTTTAACCACGGCGGGGTGGACGTGGGGAAAAAGGCGGACTTGATATGCTTTGATTTGGAGTCTTTGCATTTCACCCCGGCGAACAGTTTACTCAGCGCCTTGACTTATAGCGCCGATATCGGCGACATTACCGATGTGTTGATTGACGGTGAGTACAAGGTTAAAGACCGCGAGTCATGCTTTGATGATGAGCAGGTGCGTTATGAAGTGAGTACACGAACACGGCGAATTTTAAACGAGGTTTAATCATGGATAAAAAAATTGTATACAGCGGGATTCAGCCCTCAGGATCCCTCACTATCGGAAATTATATCGGGGCACTGAAAAATTTTATCGGCTTGCAGGACGAGTACAACTGTCTGTACTGCATTGTGGATCTCCACGCCATCACGGCGCCGCAAGAACCTAAGGACTTGCGCAAGAATACGTTGGACGTCTTAGCACTCTATCTTGCTTGCGGTTTGGATCCTGAAAAGTCCATTATTTACATTCAATCCCATGTGCCGGAGCACGCTGAACTGGCCTGGGTACTGAACACGTATACGTCCTACGGACAACTGGGACGGATGACGCAGTTTAAGGAAAAGTCGCAAAAGAGCAAGGAAGTTCTTGCGGGGATTTTCAACTATCCGGTTCTGATGGCGGCGGACATTTTGCTCTACGGTACACACTTGGTGCCTGTAGGGGAGGATCAGCGTCAGCACATCGAGCTGACCCGAGACATTGCTGAGCGCTTCAATCGCCGCTACTCCGATACTTTTGAAGTCCCGGACATTCTGGCGCCGAAGGTGGGAGCTCGCATTATGTCACTGCAGGATCCGGCGCATAAGATGAGCAAGTCCGACGAGAACAGCGACGGTTTTATTCTCATTCTGGATTCGGAAAAGGACACGGAAAAGAAGATCAAGCGGGCGGTCACTGATTCCTTAGGCACGTTTGCGTACAGCGATGATCAGCCGGGTCTTAAAAATCTCATTGATATCTACTGCGCCTTTTCCACGCTGAGTGCTGACGAAGTGGTGGCGAAGTACGAAGGCCAAGGCTACGGTGCGTTCAAATCCGACCTCGCACAGGTGGTCAACGACGGCTTGCGTCCGATTCGAGAACGGTTTAAAACCATTCGGGACGACAAAGCTTATCTGGAATCCGTCTACACGGAGGGGGCGGCACGGGCGTCTCGCATGGCGCAGAAAATGCTCCGTAAAGTTTACAAGAAAGTCGGTTTTATTCCGAGATAAATAGAAACCTCGTATTTATTTATGCTACAATGAATACGAGGTTTTATTTATTTAAATTTATAACGCAACATTGCAACAAGGAGGTAGTTATGAACGTCAATGAACTCAAAGTTTATGAAGCGGAACTCTTAGAGAATTTTAAATGGCTGCACCAACATCCGGAGATCGGATTTTATGAATTTAAGACATCGGAGTTTATA